>CAZIVQ010000251.1:0-6191 GCA_964542415.1 uncultured Bacteroidia bacterium
ATAAGCCTGGGAGAGCGCGAAAGTTAGCGCTGATTGCGGTTTGCCGCAGACCTCGAAGGTGTCTCCGGCCGGTGAGGCCGGTCCTGCAGGGCATTTTCTAGCCGCCAGGGTACCCGCTGCTCAAAGGCTGCTTGTCGCACCGGGCAAGCAGGTACGCTACAGATCGGGCAGGAAGCCGGCTGGCACGGGTCCACATGGATGAAAATCTCCGTGTCAGACTGAAAAAAAGCCTGGCTCCAATCTTCTACCGCCTTTACTTCCCGGTGCGCCTCTTCCACTTTGAGGTACCAAGGCAAGGTCATGTGCGCGTCTATGTGCCGGTCAGCGCCATATTTGATGATCCGCAGGTTGTGCAAGTCGATCCACTGTGGCTTGCGAATGGCCTCTAACTCTGTGACAAAGTTACCCAGCAATGAAGGGTCGGCTTCGTCCATCATTCCGGCCAGGGCTTGTCGCAACAGGCCGATGCCGGTATACAGAATGGCCCCGCCAAACAGCAAGGTCAGCACTTGATCGACCCAGGCCTTGCCACTGACCAACACCAGCCCCAACCCCAGCACCAGGCCCGCCGAAGAAAGGGCATCGGAAATCAGGTGGGCCCCGCCGGCCCGCAGGGTAGGGGACTGGCTGCGAAGGCCTTCCCGGCGCAACAGCCAACCCAGCATTCCGTTGACCAGCCCGGCCAGCAAGGTGAGCAAGATGCCGAGGTCCAGGGCTTGCAAGGTCACGGGAAAAAGCAGGTTGTAAACGGCTTTGCCCAGCATGGCGAGCCCCGCCACCGCAATGAGCCCGCCCTCTACCCCCGCCGAGAGAAATTCGATCTTGCCGTGACCATAAGGGTGGTTCCAATCCCGGGGTCGTGCGGCCAAGCTCAAGCTGTAGAGCCCGAATAATCCCGCCGCCAGGTTGGCGATCGATTCCACCGCATCGGTGAGGATCGCGTTGGAACCGGTCAGGAGAAACGCCCCAAACTTAACCGCCATCAGCGCCATGCCCACCAGCAAGACCAGGACTTGTAAGCGAATCTGGGGCAAATTCCACCAGGTACGGATGTTCATGGGCGTTGCTGTTGCTGTGCCTTATTTCTTGCTTGAAGCGAAGGCCAAGTGGGTAATCTGGCTGCTCGTCCTAATAGACCGGGCCACAAAAAAAGCGCTTCCTGCACGCAGCAGCAAGCGCCTCGGAATCCTTGGAAAAGGCATTAGCGGCGGTTGAACATCTGCATGCTCTGCATGGCCCGGTTCATTTTTCCCGCCCCTCCCATCTGGTTCATTTTTTTCATGGCCTTCTTCATGGTCTGGAATTGCTTGAGCAAGTCGTTGACCTCCCGCACCGTGCGACCGGCCCCCTGGGCGATGCGCTTGCGGCGAGAACCGTTGATGATCAGGGGCTGGCCCCGCTCTTCTTTGGTCATCGAATGAATGATGGCTTCGATATGCTTGAAGGCATCGTCCTCAATGTCGATGTTCTTGGTGAGCTTGCTCATGCCCGGAATCATGCCCACCAGGTCTTTGAGGTTCCCCATCTTCTTGATGGCCTGAATCTGGGAGAGAAAATCGTCGAAGTCCAGCTCGTTTTTGCGGATTTTCTTCTGAAGCTTTTCCGCTTCTTTCTGGTCGAACTGGTCCTGCGCCCGCTGTACCAGGGTAAGGACGTCGCCCATTCCCAGAATCCGGGAGGCCATCCGGTCGGGGTAAAAGAGGTCCAGGTCCTCCAGCTTTTCGCCCGTACTGATGAACTTGATCGGCTTCTCGACTACGGAGCGGATGGAAATCGCCGCCCCACCCCGGGTGTCGCCGTCGAGCTTGGTAAGCACCACCCCGTCAAAATCCAGGCGCTCGTTGAAGGCCTTGGCCGTGTTGACCGCGTCTTGACCGGTCATGGCATCGACCACAAAAAGGGTCTCGTCCGGGTTGATGGCCTTCTTGATGGCCTCAATCTCCTGCATCATCTGCTCATCCACCGCCAAGCGACCGGCGGTATCCACGATCACGAAGTCGTGGCCGTTTTGCTTGGCGTGCTTGATCCCGTTCAGCGCAATGTCAACCGGGTTTTTGCTTTCTACCTCTTTGTAGATGCTTACTTTGGTCTGCTCGCTCAGCACCGTGAGCTGGTCGATGGCGGCCGGGCGGTAAACGTCCCCTGCGACCAGCAAGGGATTTTTGCCGTTTTTCTTGAAGTACAGGGCCAGTTTGCCGGTGAAGGTCGTTTTACCCGAACCCTGCAAGCCGGAAATGAGCACCACGGTAGGGGGCTGGCTGCTGGTGTTGATTTCCGCATGGGTGCTCCCCATCAATTCTGCCAGCTGCTCATGCACGATCTTGACCATCATCTGCCCCGGCTTCACCGAAATCAGGATGTCCTGGCCCAAGGCCTCTTCCTTCACCTTGTTGGTGAAATCTTTCGCCACCTTATAGTTGACGTCCGCGTCAATAAGGGCCCGCCGTACCTCTTTAAGGGTCTCCGCAATGTTGATCTCGGTGATCTTACCCTGGCCCTTTAGCGTCTTGAACGCCTGATCTATGTTGCTCTGAAGATTGTCAAACATGTATGAATCCGAATTAGGAAGGTTGAAGGGGCTAAAATAAGCAATTAGTCCAGTCTTGGCAACCGGATTTCTGAGGCTTCCATATTTTCTGTTAACTGGAGGTGCCCTCAAAAGTTGCCGTGGCGGCTAACGGATCAAGGTCACCGTGCCGGTCCGCTCGTAGCTCAGGTTATTTTCTCCTATGCCCCGGATCACGTAGACATACACCCCTTCGGGCGCGGCTTTACCCTTGTATGTGCCATTCCAGCGAAAGTCCGGGTTGTCTGATTCGTAGATCAGCAACCCCCAGCGGCTGTAAATTTCTACCCGTAGCGTACGAATCCCCTGGTATCCAACCAAGAACTCCTGGTTGTGGTCGTCGTCATTGGGGGTAAAGGCGCTGGGTACGTGGAGGGTGACATTGTCCAGGGAAATGAGCTGTACCACCGTATCCCGGCAACCGGCCGGGGAGGTCACGATCAGCATCACTTCCCATTCGCCTTTGCTGGGAAAATCCGCCGCCGGATTTTCCTCGTAGTTGCTGGGGTTGAAAGGAAAGCGCCATTCGTAGCCCGTCGCCCCGGTTGATTGGTTGCTAAACTGGATTCTCAGGGGCGCATATTCGCTGGAGTCGTCGTAGGCAAAAGCCGCTACCGGCAGGTTGGTGTCGACGTCGATGACGATAGAATCTGGTGTCCCGGCACATTGGCCGTTGAAAGGGGTGACGTAGAGGGTAACATTCTGGTCCGGATTGGCAAAAATTACCGCCGTGGTATCGCCGGTGGACCACTCATAGCGCTCCCCGCCCGTAGCCGTCAGCTCTAGCAATTCCCCCAAACAAATGTTTCCTTCCCCTTCGATCTGGGCAATGGGCCGGGAAATGACCGTCACCTGCATCGTGTCAAAGGCTTCGCAGCCATTTTCATCGCTCCCCAAAACCACATATTCGGTCGACTCATCAGGGTTCACCACCGGATCAGGGATAGTGGGGTCATTAAAACTGCGCCCCGCTACCCACAGGTAGCTCAGGGCCCCGGTTGCTTGCAGTTGCAAGCTATCGCCGGTGCAGAGGGACAGGTCGGGTCCCGCGCTCACCGGAGGACTCGGCGCCAGGGCCACCGATACCTCGGCCGTATCGGCACAGCCTTGCCCATCAGACACCCGCACCTGGTAGGTTCGGGAAGCGGTGGGGGTGACCAAGGGGGTCGGGGAGGTGTTGGAGGAAAGGTCATCGACGGGTGACCAAAGGTAAAAGCTTCCCCCGCTGGCTTGTAAGCGCACTGATTCTCCGCCGCAAAGCAGGGTATCCGGCCCCGCGACCGCCACGGGCCGCGGCAGCACCTCCACCTCTACCTCCTTCACGCTGATGCAGCCTTCGGGGCTGACAGCAGTCACCGTATAGGTCGTGGTGGTGCTGGGGCGAGCTACCGGGTCGGCGATGTCCGTAGCCGAAAGGCTTCCATCGTTGGGGCCCCAGCTGAAGGTGGCCCCGTTGGTAGCGGTGAGCTGCAAGCTGTTATCGGCACAGACAAAGGTATCTTCCAGGGTAAACACCTCAAATACTTCTGTCAGAAAAGAATCCTGGGCCACACATCCCTCGGTCGAGGTCACATTGACATAAAACCAGGTGGTGGTATCGAGGTTGCTGGCCACGGGGCTGGGCAGGCTGGGGTCAGAAATGCTGGCATTGCCCGAGCTGCTCCAGGCAAAGGTGCTGGCTCCCGGCGCGTCTACCTGTAGGGTAAGTGAGCCCCCCTGGCAGACGGTGGTGTCGGGCCGGGCTGCAACCGCCAGGGTGTTGTCGATGCGCACTTCCATGGTGTCGCTAGCGGTACAGCCATTGGCTGCATCGGTGATGGTGAGGACAAACTCCCGGTCGACCAGCACCCGTACGAAGGGTTGCAGGCTGTCATTGTTGTTGATAAAGCCCGCATTGGGGGTCCACTCGTAGAAGCCTGCCGGGCCTTGACCCAGCAGCTGCACCGTGTCCCCGGGCTCACAGATCGTAAGGTCCGGTCCCGCGTCTACGTTGGGCGGCGGAAACACCTCCACCTGCTTAAAGGCCGTGTCGGTGATGTTGCAGGTGGTCGAATCAGTGATGACCAGCATCACCTCGTAGGTGCCCGGCGTGTTGAAGGTGTGAGTAGGTTCAAAGAGCGTGGAGGAAGCGCCACCGTCATTGAAGTCCCAAAAGTAGGTTTCGGCTCCTGATCCGCCAAAGCTTTCATTCTCAAAAAACACCTCCAAAGGCGCGCAGCCTTGGGTCAGGTTGATGGGTTGCTGGTTTTGGTCCAAAGGCTCAAAGTCCGCCGAAACCCCCGTCAGGTCGAAGGCCATCTTGAATATGGCGAGGTTACAGTTGTCAGGGTAGCCTGTGTTAGGGCTGTAGGCCGCCGGAGTGGTGGGAAATGGCGCAGATTGGCCGCATTCTGCACAGACCGCATGGTACACCACGCCGCTTTTGTCGAACCGGCAGGTACCGCCGTCCACATGCTCGCCGGTCTGGAAGGTAGGATCGCCGGTCCCGAAGCCCCCGAGGTAGGTGGCATAAAGCAAGTTCTGGGCATCTCGGTTAAACACAATCAGGTAAATATCGCTGCCGTCGGTGGTGCTTTGCTCGGCATCGAAGGTAGTCTCCATGTTCTGGGTATTGCCCTGAAAATTGGTCACCCCACCCCAACCGGTGACATAGACATTTTCGCAGTTATCAACCAGAAAAGCGGTAGGCGAAATATTGGGGGCGGGGGCGTTGGGCGAGCCAAAGTTGGTGGCGTAGATGACCTGGTCGAGGTTGTTGCTCAGCTTTTGGATGAATTGCTTTGAACCGGGATGGCTGTAAACCGGGCCGGCCGCAGGATCGACGGTGGGAAGGGTGCCCAGGGTTTGGCCCGAGACGTAGACATCGAAGTCATCGTCGAGGTCGAGCAGGTAAGCCTGGTCATATGCCCCGGTACCCAGGAAAGTCGCCGCGAGGATCGCGGTGGCAGTAGGATTAATTTTGGCTACAAACCCATCTGTGGTCCCTCCCAGGTAAGTGGGGTTGAGGGCCGAGGCGCTAGAGAATAAATCGTTACTGGCTGCCCCCCCCGCCACGTAGACGTTGGCCTGGTCATCCAGCCGGATGGCATATACCGCATCATCCCCGCTGCCGCCGTAGTAGGTGGACCAGTTCAGGGCAGTGAGGTTGCCATTAAAATTGGCAATAACCCCATCTTGACCGCCGCCGAGGACCTGCTGGATGCCCCCGCCCTGGATGGGGAAGTCCGCCGAGCGGGTAGGCCCTACCACGTATATGTTCCCATTGTCTCCCACAATCACCTCTCCCCGGGCATCGTCCCCGTAGTTAAATTTGGTAGCTGAAGGCAGGCCCAGGTTGGCGGAGCCATTCACGCCATCTTCTCCCGTTCCCCCCAGGTAGGTCGAGCCGATGAGGGCGGTACCGGTGGCGTTGAAGCGGGTAACGAACATGTCGTAATCGCCTGCAAGGGAAGGCTGATAGGCTCCTGGCGAGACGGGGAAATCGGCCGATCGGGTCCGGCCGAAGACGATCAGTTCCCCATTGTCGACCACCAGGCTGTGGGGTTGGTCTTCCTGGTTGCCGCCCAAGTAGGTGGCGTAGATGAGGTTGGCACCGGTAGGGTCGAATTTGGAGATGGTCACCTGG
>CAZIVQ010000252.1:0-6188 GCA_964542415.1 uncultured Bacteroidia bacterium
CGCCGATCGAAATTAAGTGCAAGATCGGCAGAAAATCTTTGATAGCCACTTATTCGTGTACGGAATTTTGCTTTTCCTGTAAAAAAACCGTTTCCGATGCATCGGGGAGTTCCTGGGGTGAGCCTACCGAACCCTACCGAACTATGCCGAATCCCCTTATAGTGAGCTTGTAAAACTATGTCGAAGCGAGGGAATGAGAATGGGGGGATCCGCCCTTGGCAAGGGGAACGAGCTGCCAAACGTCCCCCCGGCCGAGCCTAGGGCGAGATTTCGCGGCCCTATTCCCCCAACGCAAACGCCAGGTACTTCGCACCAGAGGCGGTGCCCATTTTTCCGCCCCCACAGGCGATGACCACGAATTGTTTGCCGTCGATGGCGTAGGTGGCGGGGGTGGCGTAGCCCCCGGCCGGGAGCTTGTATTTCCAAAGTTCTTCGCCGGTAGCTTTGTCGAAAGCCCGGATGTGCTCGTCTTTGGTGGCGGCGATGAAAATGAGCCCCCCAGCAGTCACCACCGGGCCGCCGTAATTTTCGGCCCCGGTCTTGGGCATGCCCTGGGCGGTCAATTCTTCAAACTCGCCTAGCGGCACCTGCCAGTCGATCTTGCCTTCATTCAAGTCGATGGCCGTGAGGGTGCCCCACGGGGGCCGCAGGGCCGGATAGCCCTCCGGGTCGAGGAACTTGTGGTAGCCGGTATGGGCGTAGGGCAAATACGGCTTTTCGGTCTCGCTTTCTGCCGTCGCTTCCTTGGCAAAGGCCTCGGTCGAGTAGTCGATGCCGGAAGATTTTTCATAGAAAAAAGCCACCAACTTCTCCACTTCTGATTCTTCGAGGTGCTGGTAAGAAGGCATCACCCCTTTGCCGAGGCGCAGCAGGTGCAAAAACGTATCCACCGGCACCCGCTCGGAGAGGTCGGTGAGGGCCGGATAGGTGCCCATGCCTCCCCCTCCGCCTTCGAGTTGCTGGCCGTGGCAACTGGCGCAGTTGGTGACGTAGAGCTGCTGCCCGGCCGCGGCCAAAGCTTGGCTGGCATCCGGCGGTTCGACCGGAACCATGGTCAGGACCCAGGCCATCTCGTTGGCGTTGACGTAATAGCGGCCGGTCTCCGGGTCAAAAGCTTGCCCGCCCCACTCCGCGCCGCCGTCGAAGCCGGGCAAGATGACCGTGCCCTCCAGGCTGCCGGGCGTGAAATTCTGCCCGGTACGGTAGGTTTTCAGCCGGGCGAGTACGTCCGCGTGGGCTTCCGGACTACGGTTGGTGACCTCCGCCTCGGTGAAGGCTTGTCGGGCAAATGGCGGCGGCACCACGGGTACCGGCTGGGTAGGCCAGGTTTCCTCGCCTTCCAGGTCCGAAGCGGGAAAAGGCTGCTCCTCGACCGGAAACACTGGCTCGCCCGTCTCCCGGTCCAGTACGAAGACAAAGCCCTGCTTGGTCGCTTGGGCCACCACCTCCCGGGGCTTGCCCGCCTGCATGATGGTCACGAGGTTGGGGGGGGTGGGCAGGTCGCGGTCCCAGATATCGTGGTGGGTGGTCTGGAAATGCCAGACGTATTCGCCGGTGGCCGCTTTCAGGGCCAGGACGCAGTTGGCGAAGAGGTTGGCTCCGGGGCGGTTGCCGCCGTAAAAGTCGAAGGCTGCGGAGCCGGTAGGAATGAACACCAGCCCGCGCGCGTGGTCCACGCTCATGCCCGCCCAGGCGTTGGCGCCGCCGATGTAGGTGTGGGCATCTTCGGGCCAGGTATCATGGCCTTTCTCGCCTGGCTTAGGAATGGTATGAAAGACCCAGGACAGTTGGCCGGTGGGAATATGGAAAGCCTGGATGTAGCCCGGGGCGGCATCGGTAAATTCTGATACCCGGCTGCCCATGATCAGCAGGTCCTGGTAGATGGCGCCGGGGGCATTGGAAATGACGAAAAGGTCCTGGGCGCGTTTGCCCAGGCCCGCTTTGAGGGAGGTCCGCCCCTTCTCCCCAAAAGCCTTGATGGGCTTGCCGGTGCGGGCGTCGAGGGCATAGAGCCAGGAACCGGCGGAGAAGAGGATACGCCGGTCTTCGCCTTTTTGCCAATAGCTCAGCCCGCGGTTGGCCCCCAGGGAGCCCATTTTTTCTGGTCCGCCAAAGGGGTCGAACTGCCAAATTTGCTCGCCGGTGGTGGCGTCGAGGGCAAATATTTTCAGCCGGGGGCTGGAGCCATAGAGGATGCCGTCCACGACCAGGGGGTTGCACTGGATTTGGGTCTTGGCGTCGGGGGGCAAGGCCTCGCTTTCGTAGGTCCAGGTGAGGGTGAGCTGGGCCACGTTGGCGGGAGTCAGCTCCCTGAGGGTAGAATATTGGTTGCGGTCCGGGCCGCCCTGGTAGCTGCGCCATTCGGAAGGATGGGAGAGGTAGGTATTGCCGCGGTGGTCATCTTGATCCGGCTGGCAACCCGTCCCCCAAATTCCGATAGCTAAGAGAAGGAGGAAAAGGCGAAATCTGTAGCGTTTCATCATTTGTGGTTTGACTCAAGAGAATAACCGGCCAAGTCAACCGGAAGTTGGGCTGAAAGTAAACCTACAAAAATTTTGTACTGGATTGGCGGGGCGCCTACCAGAGCAGGACGGGCTCAGGGAGCAGGGTCCCCACGCTGTCAGGGCTCCTCACCGGTACTGCTTTTGCCCTGACAGCGTAAATGACCGGCTGTTCCCCCTGCCGGGAAATCCCTGAAGCAATTTCTGGATGGAAATGGGGCCTCTGAAAGGCTATTCTGATAACCCTGTCAGCGTTTTTGGAGCGCCGACAGGGTTTTAAGCACCTCATCAAAGCTGGATTCATCCCGGCACCAAAGCAAAAACGGGAACCTCTGGATAAGAGGTTCCCGTCGATAGGTTGTGTCTGATGTCGCAGGCTTATTTGACGGACATGACCACTGCCTTGAAGGCTTCGGGGTGGTTCATGGCGAGGTCGGCCAGCACTTTGCGGTTGAGTTCGATGTCAGAGGTTTTGAGTTTGCCCATAAACACCGAGTAACTCATGTCGTATTGGCGGACGCCAGCGTTGATGCGGGCGATCCAGAGGCGGCGGAAGGCCCGCTTGCGGTTACGACGGTCGCGGTAGGCGTAGAGCCAGCTCTTTTCGATCTGGTTCTTGGCGACGGTCCAGACATTTTTCTTGCGGCCAAAATAGCCTTTGGCGTGCTTCATCATGCGCTTACGGCGCGCACGAGAAGCCACATTATTTACACTGCGAGGCATGATTGATTACTTTGAAAAGGTGAAACTTGGAAAAAATGGGTTTGCTGTCACTTAGAGCATCAATTTGATGCGCTTCTCGTCAGCTTTTTCCAAGGTCGCAAAGTGGGTCAACCGCCGCTTTTGCTTCTTGGTCTTTTTGGTCAGAATGTGGTTCTTGAAGGCATGCTTGCGCCGAATCTTCCCGGAGGCGGATACTTTGAATCGCTTGCGAGCCCCAGAGTTGGTCTTCATTTTAGGCATGGCGAAAATATGATGGGTTAATTTTACAGAACCGCAAAGATAGGCATATTTTCCAAAAAGACCAGCGGGGGAGGGGGAAAAAGTGAAGAGGTGAAGAGGTGAAGAGGTGAAGAGGTGAAGAGGTGAAGATGGGAAGATGGGAAGAAGGGAAGAGGTGAAGATGGGAAGAAGTGAAGAGGTGAAGTAGGGGCGCCCGGCAGTGTGCCGCAGTTACCAGGGCGGCTCATCTGGCAGCCCTCCCCTCGCCCGTTAAGCCTATCCAATTAATCCTGCCAATCTCCGGTGCCCGGAGTCCCAGACCTGCCAATCCTGTCAATCCTGCCAATCCTGTCCCATTCTGTTCCATTCTGCAAATCTCCGGTGCCCGGAGTCCCAGACCCGAAAATCCTGTAAATCCTGCAAATCCTGTCAATCCTGTCTACTTCTGTCCATTCTGTAAATCCTGTCCCTCAAACTTCCCTCAAGTTCCATCACTAGCTTTGTTAAGCTAACCTCGAGCCACATGAAAATCCTCCTTATCGAAGACGAAGCCGGCCTGGCTCAGGACATCCAGAGTTACCTGGACCGGGAAGCGGTGCGCTGCGAATGGGCGGCCGACCTGGAATCCGCCCTCGACAAGCTCGCTGCCTTCGACTACGACATCGTGGTGCTGGACCTGATGCTGCCCGATGGTAGCGGCCTTGAGGCCTTGCGCAGCCTCAAGGCCCGGGGCCAAACCGCCGGGGTGCTCATCATTTCGGCCAAAAACGCCCTCGACGACAAGCTCTCCGGCTTCGAACTGGGAGCCGACGACTACCTCACCAAGCCGTTTCACCTGCCCGAACTCAACGCCCGGCTAAAGGCCCTGTTCCGGCGGCAGCAGTTTGCCGGTGAAGCCCTGATCCAGTTTGGGGACCTGGTCATCCATCCTGAGGAGCGCTCTGCCAAGGTGGGGGAGCAGCCGCTGGACCTTACCCCCAAAGAATTTGACCTGCTGGTCTATTTTCTGGCCAACAAAAACCGCGTCCTGACCAAGCAAGCCATTGCCGAGCACCTCTGGGGCGACTACGTCGACGGGCTGGACCACTTCGACTTTGTCTACCAGCACATCAAAAACTTACGTAAAAAGCTCGCTGAAGCGGGCATGGCCGCCCCCATTTCCACGGTCTACGGCCTGGGCTACAAATTTGACACCCACCAGGCATGAAGCTCATCACCAAAATAACCCTCTGGCAGGTAGGCATTGCCATGCTGATCTTCCTGGTTGGGGGCCTGGCGACCTACCTGTTGTACAAGCAGCAGATCACCAAGGAGACCGACTATTCGCTGCAAGCTTCGCTCTACATCACCCATGAGTACCTCAAGCGAGGCATTGCCCACGATCAGCTGGTGCATAAACGGCTGCGCCTGGAGCCAGTGGCCCTGCCCGCAGATACCACGGCGGCCCAGCAGCGGGAATTTTCCGACACCCTCATTTTCCACCGGCCTACCCAGGACCTGGAGCTTTATCGTCGCCTGAACACCCACCTCAAAGTCAACAGGAAGTGGTACGATGTGGAGATGGTGACGGTGATCATCGAGGACCAGGACGTGATCGAGACGGTGAGCCTGTCGATCCTGCTGTTGTTTGGGAGCTTGAGCCTGGCCACCTTGCTGGTCAACCTGCTGATCTCCGATGCGCTGTTCCGGCCGTTTTATCGCACCCTGCGGGCCATTCGCCGTTTTGAGCTGGGCAAGGTGGGGGGCACCACCCTGCCGCGGTCGCGGGTGCGGGAATTTGCCGCGCTCAACACCAGCTTGGAGAAGCTGATGCAACAGAGCCAGCGCGAGTACCGGACCCTCAAGGAATTTTCTGAAAACGCCTCCCACGAGCTTCAGACGCCCCTGGCCCTGGCCCGCAGCAAGCTCGACCTGCTGGTGCAGTCGCCCCGCCTCAGCGAGCAGGAACTGCGGCAGGCGGCGGGCATCTACGAGGCGATCAACAAGCTCGCGCGCCTGGGGCAGGCCCTCACCTTGCTGGCCAAAATCGACAACCACGAGTTTCGCCCGGGCAACCAGGCCACCAACCTGCGGGAAAAGGTCGAGCGCAGCCTGCAAGCCTTCGAAGAACTGATCCAGCTGCGCAGCCTGCACCTGGAGGCCAGCCTGGAACCAGCCGAGATGTCCTGCCACCCGGCCTTGACGGATATCCTGGTAAGCAACCTGTTGCAGAATGCCATCCGCCACAACGAGGAAGGCGGAAAGCTCTTGGTGCAGCTGCGTCCCGGTACGCTGGTCGTTGCCAATAGTGGGCGGCCGCTGCCTTTTCCCGAAACAGAACTATTTGAGCGCTTCAAAAAGAACCGCCAAAACCAGGATTCCATCGGCTTGGGCCTGGCCATCGTGCGCAAGATCTGCGACACCCACGGCTTTGGGCTGGACTATGGCTTCGAGGCTGGCCTGCACCGGTTTGTGGTGCGCTTCTGAGTGCGCGAGGGGGGGCTTTCCTTTTTGTTTCACGCGAAGGCGCTAAGTAAGGCTCAAAGAATAACCTCCCCTTTTTGTTTCACGCAGAGGCGCAGAGGCAAAAGTTGATAAAAAGGGGGTTGTATTGCTGTGCCTAACATGGAAAAAGGGAGGTTATTTTTCGACTGTTACTGTAAGACTGCTTTCCATTCATTCGTCGCCTTTCCCGATTATCGGGATTTCCCTTGCATCATTGTTGGTAGGGACAGGTCGCGACCTGTCCCTACCAACAATGATGCA
>CAZIVQ010000253.1:0-6171 GCA_964542415.1 uncultured Bacteroidia bacterium
CGTCCGGGCAAGACGGGAAGGCGCCTACACCTCTGGGCAAGAAAACGACGAGTTTCGAAACCGTACCCTGTACTACCTGCGCCTGCCGGGGCGCCCCTACGTATTGCGCCTGAAAAAACTTTCGCGGGCTAAGCTGATCAAAGCCATTGGCCAAAAGGAAGACCAACTCAAGGCTTTTGCCAAAACCAACCGGCTCAAAGTCAAAACCCCCACAGATGCCGCTCAATTGCTGGCCTATTATGACAGTTTGGTCCAATAAAACCAGCTTATCTGCCTGCTTGTTGGTCGGCCTGCTGTGGCTGGGCGCCTGCAGCAGCTCGCGCCAGATTACTTCCTGGCCCACACCTCCCCCATCTGCCCTGCAGGTTGACGGGCAGATCCGGGAATGGACCGATACGGCCTTCACCTCCCTCGACGACGGGGCCTTGGCTTATGCCCTCACCCACGATGGGGATCACCTGTACCTCTGCGTGCGGGTGCAGAGCCTCACCGCTCAGACGCAGGTCTTGCTGGCAGGGTTTTATGTGTGGGTGGATGAGAAAGGGGGCAAAAAAGACCGTGCGGGCATCCACTATCCCTTGGGGTTGCCCGAAGCCGATCGGCCGGGCGACCCGGTGCTGATGGATGCCATCCAGAAAGACTTGCTCGCCGAACGCGAAAGCCGCCTGGCTCAGGAAAAAGGGCTGGAACTCCTGGGCCTCGAAGGCAAGGGTTCTGCTACCTGGGGCAAATCCGATAACCCGCAGGGCGTGCAGGCCGCGGCTGACTACGACAGCAGCGGCACCATGATCCTGGAGATGAGCTGGCCCTTGCAGGCTTTTTTTCGGGGGGTAGGCCCCTGGACGGGCCCCAAGGCGCGTAAGTTCCGGCTGGGATTGGAAACGGGCCACCTGGGCCGACCCGATGCCATGAGTGGAAACATGGCCGCGGTCGGCATTTCGGGTACCAACCCCGCCAACCCCAGCCGGATGCCGGGCGAGAAAGAGCGCCGCTACCAGCAAATCCTGGAGCGTTACCGGCGGTTTACCATTCCCTCTGGGGGTTGGACGCGGCCTTTGCGGCTGGTGCAGGCAGAATAAGCCTATTTGCGCCGCAGCTGCGCGAGTTGTTGAAAAAGGGATTTTTCTTCCGGGCTGAGCTTTTCGGGTAGCTGCACCTGCAACGTCAGGTAGAGATCCCCGTGCTGTTCGGCCCGATCGAAAACGGGCATGCCCAAACCCCGCAGTTTGAGGCGCTCGCCACTCTGGGTGCCGGGGGGAAGGGTCACGCTCATGTTACCCTTGAGGCTGGGTACCTGTACCTTGCCCCCCAAGACTGCGGTATAGAGATCGGTTTTTAGGTCAAGGTAAAGGTCATCTTCCTGGCGGGTAAACCGCTCGTGGGGCTTGATCTTGACCGTAAGGTAGAGATCGCCGGGGGTCCCCCCGTTGCGGCCGGCCCCTCCTTTGCCGCGCAGGCGCAGCACCTGCCCGTCGCGGATGCCGGGCTTGATGTGGATGCGGAGGCGGTTGCCTTCGTAGCGAATCACGTCGTTGACGCCTTGGTAGGCTTCGTCCAGGCTAATTTTGATGTTGGCTTCGAAATTTTTGCCGCGGCGGGGTCCATTGCGGCTGCCGAAGACTTCTTCAAAGAAGGTGGTAAAAATCGAATTGAGGTCACTCCCTCCAGACTCCTGGGCATGCCCGGCCCGGGCATACTGCTGCCACTGCGTACCCAACTGATCGTAGCGGCGGCGGGTAACGGGGTTGAGCAGCACTTCCTTGGCTTCCGCAATGGCCTTGAAGCGGTCCTCTGCGGCCTGGTCACCGGGATTCCGGTCAGGATGATACTGCATGGCCAGCCGCTTATAAGCCTGCTTGATTACCTCAGCAGGCGCATTGCGCTCCACCCCCAGAACCTTGTAATAGTCTTTGTAAGTCATGTGGCCAACTTGCGAGGTGAAAGATACGCAAAAATCCACCATCAATGGGCCTACCGGGCTACGGAAAAGTAAACCCCGAATGGGCCATTGATTTTCTGGTACAGGCAACCGAACCCTCCTCTACCCAACAAGGTGAGGGAAATAAGCAACCCTTTTCGCCCTTCTCCCCTCCCCGTTAATGTAAGAATTACGCAAAAAGTTCCTTTTCTCCGCAAAATGCGTATATTTCCCCCGTGGCGAGAATTATTCCTTGTCAGGATCTGCCTAAAACCTGCGTTTATTTTCCCTTGAAACTCCATCCAAGCTACGTTTGTAGAAGAAATCCGGAAAAGACGCGGTGGCAGCTCCCTGCTTTACCGAGCAGCAAATCAAACTTCTGGCCAACCTGCCAGGAGGGCCGTACCCGGCCCTTGCTTCTCTTCTTGTAATTCCGGCTTCGCCTCCCTGCTGACTTCCCGTCAGACAGGAGGCGAACCGATTTGGGGGGGCTCTCCAGCCCTACCCAAGCATTCTTTCCAGCCAGAAGCCCACGTAGTAAGCAACCCCAGCCGCCACGCCGCCAAGCAGCAAGGTCTCCAGCATGCCGCGCCAGCGGGAAGTTTGGGTGACGTATGACTTGAGCAAGCCCACGAACAGAAAAGCCAGAGAAGTCAGGATACACGAAGACAGAAAAAGCTCATTCTCCTTCATTTCTACCCAAAATCCGGCAACGTAAGAAAGGAGGGGAATTAAGCCGACGAGGATAAAAGACAGGTAAGTCACCCCGCCCATGGCCAGGGGAGATTTGGTCTCAGAAATCATTTCGAGTTCCTCTTTCATCATCACATCTACCCAGCGGTCCTTGTCAGCGGTGATCACCACGACTACTTGCTCCAGCAATTCGCCTTCGAAGCCCTTGGCCCGGTAAATTTCCCGGATTTCTTCTTTTTCTATTTCCGGTACCCCCTCCACTTCCTGGTACTCAATGCGGCGGTGCTTTTCGTAGTTGTCCCGTTCTGATTTGGTCGAAAGGTAGGCCCCAATCGACATGGACAGGCCATCGGCCAGCAGGTTGGCGAAGCCCAAAATCAAAATCACTGAGGTATCGAGCCCAGCTCCGGCCGAGCCTGCCACCACAGCAAAGGTGGTCACACTGCCATCAATCCCTCCGTAAACAAATTCGCCCAGGTAATCCTGAAACTTGTGGGTGCGATGGATGGCGGCTTCAGAATGTGAGTGGTGTTGGTTCATGGGTAACATTAGCCTCAATGGTTTTGAGGGTCTTTTTTGAGTTCGGATTGTTATTTGATCTGAGCCGGATCAACGCAGGTTCACCTCTGAAAGACGCCGCTATTCAGCGCCCCAACCCGCCAGCAGGTCTTATTTCGCTCCCCAAACCTACTGCTCTGGATAAAGCAAATAGGCCTTCCTCCCTTGCTTGAAAGCGTCGAGGTCATCCTGCCAGCTTTGCCAGATGTCCTCTGGACTTTGGCCATCCTTGACCTGGGTTTGCAAGCTGCGGTTACCGGCCCAGCGGTTGAAACCCCGCTGGAAAAAGTCGCCCGACTGCATGGTGAGCATATGCTGCTGCTCACAGACCTGGAGCAGGTGTAGGCCCAGCAAGAAAAGTTCCCGGCCGCTGGTTTCGCCCCCAAATTGCAGGCCGTGGCAGGTTTTATCCTGAAATTTGGGTTTTGTGGCTTTGCCAGGGAGGGAAACGGGGGTAAAATTGACGGTGTCGATGTCGAGGCCAAAGTGGCGCATGCGGGCGGTGGTCTGGCCCGGGAAGAAGGTCCGCGGATCGAGCCAAGGGGCGCCGAGCAGGGTAAAGGCCTCTTCGGTCCCGCGGCCTACGCTCATGGAGGTGGGCTCAAACCAGCAGAGGGCTGGGTAGAGGGTCGCGGCCTGGGCCGAAGCGAGGTTGGGAGAGGGAGCGACCCAAGGCAGGCCAGTCTGCACCCAGCGCATGTCGTGGCGGTAGCCTTGGCAGGGGATCACTTCGAGGCTGGCTTGCCGGTCGCGCTCCAGCCAACCTTCGCCGTTGACCATGAGGGCATACTCTCCCAAGGTCAAGCCGTGGACAATGGGCACCGGATGCATGCCGATGAAGGATTCGTTGCCCGCTTCGAGCACCGGCCCCTCTACGTACCAGCCGTTGGGATTGGGGCGGTCCAGCACCAGCAGGGGGAGGTTGGTCTCCGCGCAGGCCTCCATAACGTTGGTAAGGGTAGAAATGTAGGTGTAGTGGCGGCTGCCCACATCTTGCAAGTCAAAGATCAGCAGGTCGAGGTCATCAAGGTAGCGGGCTTGGGGTTTTTTATTGGCTCCATACAAAGAGATAATGGGCAGTCCGGTGTCAGGGTCGGTGGTGTTGTCGACCTGCTCGCCGGCATCGGCCTGGCCACGAAAGCCATGCTCCGGGGCAAATACCCGTACCAGGTCGTAGCCTGCGGCGAGCAGGGTGTCCACCAGGTGAGGGCCATCGGGAAGGCGGGTGGTAGGATTGGCAACCAGGCCCAGGCGACGGCCTCGCAGGCGGTTGGCTTCGGTGCTCAGCAAGCGCTCGGCTCCGGTAATGACCCGTAGCTGCCGGGTCTGACTCGCAGCCACTTGGGTAGAATCTGCCAAGGATTGGCGGTCTGCTTCTGGCTCAGGGTTTTGGTCACAAGCGATAAAAGATAGGGCTGCCACCCACAGAAGGGCAAGCATTTTTATATATTGGCCAGAGAAATGAACAGAAAACGGCATAATCTCATTAAGTTTGAGCATTCCATCAAATGCAAGCCCCAGCCAGAATCAACCCGGCTGCCGGTTGTATACAGAACCAAATTTATACAAATTCTGTTAACCACTCCTTAATTCTCCTTCCCGACCTTGAATTTCGAACTGTTCTTCGCCCGGCGCCTTATTTTTCAATCCAAGCAGATCGCTTCCGGGTTGGTGGTACGCTTGTCGATCATCAGCATCGCCCTGGCGGTGGCCACCATGGAAATTTCCCTCTCGGTGGTGCAGGGGTTCGAAACCGAAATACAAAAAAAGGTCATTGGTTTTGGCTCCCACGTTCAGATCGGCAATTATTACCGGGAAGTAGACACCGAGGTCATTCCCCTGCCCAAAGACGATCCTTCGCTGGAGAAGGTGCGACAACTGCCCAACGTGGCTTCGGTTTCTCCCTACATCAACCGCTTTGCCCTGTTCAAATCCGAAACCGGCTGGGAAGGGGTGCTGCTCAAAGGAGTGGACGACACCTACAACTGGGATTTTTTCAGCTCGGTGCTCAAGGAAGGAGAAATCCCTAATTATCAAGGAGAAGAAACCTCCAACCAGCTGCTCATTTCCCTCAAACAAGCCCGCAGCCTCGACCTGCAAGTCGGGGACAAAGCCCGGCTCTATTTTCTCCCTCCCCCGGTACGCCGCCGCCCCGTGGTGGTAGCCGGTATCTACGAGACGGGGATGGAAGAATTTGATACCAACATCATGATCTGTGACTTGCGCCTGCTGCAAAACATCTGGCGCTGGAACGAAAACCAGGTTTCTGGTTTCGAAGTCAACCTCAAAGACATCGAGTCGGAAACCGAAGCCCGCTGGGATGTCAGCCAATGGCCGCCGCTGCAGCTGGTAGAGGTAGATCCCATGGAGACCGCCCGCAATGAGGTCAATGAGCTGACTCCCTACCTGTTTGGAGCCCTCACCATCTCGGATTTGTTCCCCGAAATCTTCGATTGGCTGGAGTTACAGCATCAGAATGTGTGGTTTATCCTGATCCTGATGGCGATCGTGGCGGTAATCAACATGACCTCGGTGGTGATGATTCTCATCATCGAGCGGACGCGGACGGTGGGCATCCTCAAAGCCATGGGCCTGCCCAATCGCCGGGTGCAGCGCATGTTTATCTGGAAATCCTTTTTCCTGATCGTCATCGGCGTCGCCTTGGGCAACTTGCTCGGGCTGGGGCTACTCGGGCTGCAAGATGCTTTCGGCTGGATAAGGGTAAACCAGGAGGACTACTTCATTGAGACGGTGCCAGTGGCCTGGGTGTGGATGCGCTTTTTTTTCGTCAACCTGGGCGTCACTGTCATCTGGACCCTCTTCATGGTCATTCCTACGGTCATCATCAACAGTATATCGCCGGTCAAGGCCATTCGGTTTGAGTGAGGGGGAGAGTATAGAATATGGAGTGTGGAGTATGGAAGAGATATCTCTCTGGGATATAGTCGGGATAGGCGCTTCGCGCTTACTAAGTAGTTGAATATGTTGACGCTGTCAGGGCT
>CAZIVQ010000254.1:0-6169 GCA_964542415.1 uncultured Bacteroidia bacterium
AGGGTCATGGCGGGGGCTTGTGCCCCTTTTTCCTCAAATTTAACCCAGCTGGGCGGTTTGTGGAAATAAAAATGGGCGGCCTTCTCGTTGGGGATGGAACCGCGATTGAGCCGCAGGCTGAAAGGCTTTTTCTCCCCCGCTTCGATGGAGCCGGGAGCTGCGACAAGCGGGGAAGATTGCCGGTGGCAGGGGGGAACAGGTTGGAAAAATGACTCATTTTTAGGTAGTTTTAGCCAAAGTGATACCTCTTACCCTAAAGAAACCTTTTCATGAATCATCCAAGAAGAACGTTTTTGCGCCGGGCAGCCTTGGGCGGGGCTGGCTTATGGCTGGTTCCCAGCCTGATCAGCAGCTGCACCTCGTCTTCCAAAGAAGGGGGGGGAAATGCCGACATGCCAAATGACCCCTCCGCTGGCCCTTGGTTCGAGCTTTCGCTCGCCCAATGGTCGCTGCATAAAGCCCTGTTTGATGGCGAAATGACCAACCTCGACTTTGCCAAGCGTACCCAAGAAGAGTTTGGTATCGGTGCCGTAGAATACGTAAACCAATTTTTCAAAGACAAAGCCACTGACAGCGCTTACCTGGCCCAGATGAACCAGATTGCGGGTGATCATGGGGTAAAGCAACTGCTCATCATGATCGACGGTGAAGGGGGACTGGGTACCCTCGACGATACTGAGCGCGCCAAAGCGGTCGACAACCACAAGAAATGGGTGGACGCCGCTGCGACCTTGGGCTGCCATTCAATCCGCGTTAATGCCTATGGCGAAGGCACCGCCGAGGAAGTCCAAGCGGCAGCCGTCGATGGCCTCGGTAGCCTGGCTGAATTTTCCCAAGGCAGCGGCATCAACGTCATCGTCGAAAACCACGGGGGATGGTCCTCTGACGGCAGCTGGCTTGCCAGCGTCATGGAGCAGATTGGCCTGGACAATGCCGGCACCCTGCCCGACTTCGGCAACTTTTGCATCGAGCGGGCTCCCCGCGATCCCGACAATCCCAGCGCCCGTCGCGGCTGCGCCAATGAGTACGATCGCTACCAGGGCGTGAAAGAACTTATGCCCTACGCCAAAGGCGTAAGCGCCAAAAGCTATGCTTTCGGCCCCGATGGCAAAGAGACCACCATCGACTATGTGCGTATTCTCCAGATCGTCAAGGAAGCTGGCTACCGCGGTCACATCGGCATCGAATACGAAGGCAGCGAGCTGTCTGAAGCCCAAGGGGTGATGGCCACCAAGGATTTGCTGGTATCGCTGCAAGAAGCGTAGGACATCCCCGCTCTTGTTTGCCATCAGGTGACAATCCACAAACCCGGCCCAACCATTTGGTTGAGCCGGGTTTTGGTTTGGAATCGTTGTGGCTGGCGCCGCGAAGTCGGCGCACGCCCCCCAGCCGTAGGCTCGGCCGGATTTTCGGACTTAGCGTGGGCTCGTGCGTCCTCCTGAGGCGGATCTTGGATAATCCGGCCGCGATAATCCCTTCGATCGGTAAAAAAGGCTGTCAAACCGGCCATATTCCAGCTTGCTTATTGTTCCTTTTTCAAAAAGTCCGGGTGGATGTGTATATTTAATCCCAAACCTAACTTATCGAGGCAAGCTGTCAAGCTGATTCTGTCCCAATCTGTCACTTGCGCTGATCTGCACCCACAACCATGATTTTACCCACTCAACTCTCCAGTCATCGCCTCATGATGCGGCCGCATCGGGAGGATGACTTCGATGATTTTTTTGCCTGCCTCTCCGATCCGGAGGCAACCCGTTTTTTTGCCTTAGATGACCAGGAGAAGACCCGTGCGGGCGCACACAGCTTCTTCGAGGAAATGCTGGCGTCCTACCAGAGTGACTCGCCCATTTTGGGTCTGGCTTTGGTGGAGCGCGAATCCGGTACCTACCTGGGTTTTTGTGGCCTCACTGCCCTGGATGGACAGGAAGATGTCTGCGAAACCATCTATGTGCTACGCCCTCAGCATTGGGGCAAGGGCTACGCTACCGAACTGGGCCACTTGCTCTTTGAGTATGCGTTCACAGTCTTGGACGTAGCTGAGATCGTGTCCTTTCTTGCCCCAGAAAATAACGCCGCCATCAGAGTGGCTGAACGCCTTGGCATGGAGCACGAGGGCCGCACCACCCATCGCGGTTTTCACAGGGAGGTCTTGCGCTACGCCGTGGACCGCAGTGCCTACTTTGACTTTGTCGGGAAGGTGCAGAAATAGAAGGGTGTGTGCCAAAGGCTGTTCCTTTTTGGCTCTTAGCCCCACTTGGGCCTTTTTCCAACCCCGTGATGGCTTCCCCACCCTGAATTCGAAAGCACTAGCTGACAGGGTCCAGGTAGGCTGTTCTTCCTGCGGGAAAGAAGCACTCGCTCACGCGGATGGTAAATCCGCTCGGAACATGGGTGGCGAGGGGATTGCAACCCCTTGCTGCTCAGGGGCAAAGCGCCAGGAGGAACAGCCTACGCCTAAAACATCATCCCCAGTTGCAGGGCGATGCGCTGGTAAGCGTAGGTTCGCTCGATGCGCACCCCTCCCCATTGTCGATAGCTCTCCTGCAAGGTTTGACTGCGAAAACCCGCGGTAACCAGCCAAGCGAGACCTGGACGGTTGATCTTGATCCCGATTCCTGCTTCATAGAGGAGGCCTCCTTTGGGCGGAAACACCTCGGGCCACCTATTCCAGGGGTCTTCGCTGTGGTTAAAAAGAGGGTTCAGGAACCCCATTGCCAGGAAGTAATGCGGGGTAACGGAGCGGGCAAAGACTTCGCCCCGCAATTCGGCAAATATGGGCTGGGCCAGGCCCAGAGGGAGAACCGATAAGCCGGTCCCTATGCCCAGGCTCACTTGGGGCAGAAAACGATAGCCCCCACTGGTTTGGAGGTTAAAACCGGCGATGCTGCTGTTAGGGACAAAGGGGTTATTTTCGCTGGTGGTCCCGGCCAGCAGCCCGGTCTGGACCACCAGGTACCAGCCTTCTCGTTTGACAGGGACAGTAGTGCTGAGGCGGTCTTCACGGGTTAGGCTGAGCACTTCTTCTGCTTCAAACACAAATTCATTGCCCGTTTCGGTGGTGATCGTGTATTGGCTGCTGTCAGGATTCATTTCGGCCTGGCCACGCAGGACCCAGCCGCGGTGGGTACGAAGTACATCCTGATGCTTGCTGTGCTGGGCGAGCACCGGCATCTGGGTGAGCAGGAGGAGAAAGAGGAAGAGTAGGGGAGTAGTTCGCATAAGGCAAAGACTTTTTTTCAAGACGGAGAAGCAGGGGCAGCTGCTGCGTATGGCCTACAAAAAAAGCCAGTCCTGCAAAGCAGAACTGGCTCATTATGTGTTTCAGCAGCAGACGATTTATGCTTCTTCGGTAGCGGTTTCTTCTTCGCTTCCAGAGGCATCGGCATCCCGTTGCCGGTCGGCTTCGCGCTTGACGCGGTCTTCTTCTTTGCGCTTTTTGCGCTCTTCGAGTCCCTCAGCGATGGCGTCGGAAATAGTCCGAAGGATGAGCTGAACCGATTTGGCGGCGTCATCGTTGCCAGGGATGGGGAAATCTACCAGATTGGGGTTGCTGTTGGTATCGACGATCCCGATGGTGGGAATGTTGAGCTTACGAGCTTCCGCCACGGAGATATGCTCCTTGTAGATATCGACGATGAAGAGAGCCGAAGGCAGCCGGTTGAGTTCAGCGATCCCTCCGAGGACTCTTTCGAGCTTGGCCTGCTCCCGGGTGAGCATGAGACGTTCCTTCTTGTTGATGCGGTCGAAGGTACCGTCAGTCTTCATCTTCTCGATGTTCTTCATTTGCTTGATGCTCTTGCGCACCGTAGCAAAATTGGTGAGCATCCCACCGAGCCAGCGCTCAGTCACGTAGGGCATGTTCACGCGCTTGGCTTCCATCTCGACGATTTCTTTTGCCTGCTTTTTGGTAGCGACAAAGAGGATTTTACGCCCCGAGATGGCAAGCTGCTTGGCGGCCCGGCAGGCCTCGTCAAGCATGCGCTGGGTTTTATTCAGGTCAATGATGTGGATCCCATTGCGCTCCATGAAAATGTAGGGAGACATGTTGGGGTTCCACTTCTTGCGCAGGTGGCCAAAATGCACACCGGCATCCAACAGATTTTGATAAGTAGGTTGCTCCATGTTTTCGCTTTCGCTCGATTATCGCTTGGAGAATTGCGAACTCTTCCTTGCTTTCTTTTTACCGTATTTTTTGCGTTCGACCCGACGGCTGTCACGAGTAAGGAACCCGGCAGACTTGAGGACGGGGCGATTTTCGGGGTTTTCTTCGATCAGGGCACGGGAAATACCCAAGCGAACTGCTTCGGCTTGGCCCGAGATTCCGCCTCCGTTCACATTGACGTGAATGTCGTATTGTTCGGGTTTGGTTTCGAGGGCGGAGAAGGGTTCGAGGATCTTCATACGCAGCAAGTCCAAGGGAAAATGCTTTTCCAATGGACGCTTATTTACTTGAAATTTCCCGGTGCCAGCAGAGACGAACACCCGGGCTATGGCGCGCTTTCTTCGGCCGACGGTTACGATTTGGCTCATGTGATGCTAAAATTGGGATCGGTTAAATCTCGTAAGTCCCAGGTTCCTGGGCCGCGTGAGGATGCTCAGAACCGGCGTAGACCCGCAAGTTGGTAAACTGCTGACGACCGAGCTTGGTGTGGGGCAACATGCCTTTGACCGCATGCTCGATGATGCGCTCGGGATGGTGCTGACGTACCTGACGAATGGTCGCTTTTCGCTGACCACCGGGATACCCGGTGTGGCGCAGGTAAACCTTCTGGTTTTCCTTGTTGCCGGTCAGGCGCACTTTTTCGGCATTGATGACAATGATGTTATCACCGCAGTCTACGTGTGAGGTAAAGCTCGTCTTATGTTTGCCACGCAGTAGGCGGGCAATTTCGCTGGAAAGACGGCCTAGGGTTTTACCCTCAGCGTCGATGACCAGCCACTTTTTCTCTACTGTCTCCCGCTTGGCAGACAGGGTTTTATAACTATTGCTATCCATTCCGACTTAATGAATCGTTGGTTGCTGAAACGGTCGTGCAAGTACGGATTTTTCCTGGCAATATGCAACAGCCTTTGAGGAATAATATGAAGCCGGAAGGATAGGGCTTATCGCCGCTGATGACATTCATTCTCTACGGGGATAAAAACCGCTTTCCCCCCCCGTGCCAGGCTTTTTGCCGTCAGGATTGTGTGTATATTGAAAGCAAGCTGAAGGGAGATGATTGCGTTCTTATGGCAAAACCCAAGCTAGCGCGTTCCAGTACCCATTTTCCGGACCTTACGTATATGCAGAGTCAAGTACCGCTGCTGTCAGGCTGCTCCTCTGGGGAGGAGACATCCAGCAGCATAGATTCTCTATTTTCCCACCCCTCATACTAGCTGACTTTCGCAGCATGAAATTATCTGCTTTTTCTCCTTTTATTTTCTCTCGCGTAGCCGGTTGGTACGGCTGGTTGAGCTATACCTTGCTATACATAGTCATCCTCTTGCCTCAGGGACTGCAAGCTACCCACAACCTTGCCGGGCAGATCACCGCGGCGCGGGATTCCAGCGGTTCGGCCAATACCTACCGCATCACCCTCACGACCTATACCGACCCCGCACCCGCTCAAGTCGACCGCTGCTCGGCCGACCTGGAAATCTGGACTACCGGCCCCCAGCCGATTCTCCTGGCAACCCTGGAAAACATTCCCCGCCACAACGGCCCGGTCATGGGCAGCCTCCCCGGGGACTGTGAAGTCGCCGCCGGGGACATCCGCCCCCGCAATGGCGTAGTGGTAAAAGGAACGGTGAAACGCAACCTTTACGACACCACTTACACTTTT
Organism: uncultured Bacteroidia bacterium; assembly: GCA_964542415.1. GTDB lineage: Bacteria > Bacteroidota > Bacteroidia > J057 > J057 > CAZIVQ01. The sequence goes on from CAZIVQ010000254.1 coordinate 5,823, forward strand.
CCCGGTCCCGGCGAATATGAGATCCGCTACTTCGACGTCGCCCGTCACGGCTCAGTAGTCAACATCCAAAACGCTGAGGAGCAGTCGTTTTATGTCAGCACCATTCTGTTCATTACCCCCCCTATCCTCGGCGGCAACAGCACCCCGGTCCTGCTCAACGAGCCCCTCGACGATGCCTGCATCGGCAAGGTGTGGCGCCACAACCCCGGCGGCTTCGACCCCGATGGGGACTCTTTAGCCTACTCCCTCGTCCCTTCGTTTCAGTATGACCCCCCGGGCGGCATCACCGCGCCGCAGACCACCACCGGCTACCGCTTCCCGGATGATCCCGCTTTTGGCAACAGCAC
>CAZIVQ010000255.1:0-6166 GCA_964542415.1 uncultured Bacteroidia bacterium
AGGCCCGCGCCGACGAGCCTAAAAAGGTGAGCAAAGCCAGCTGATCCTGAGGCTACTCTTGGAAAAAACGTAGGTTGAGGATTTCCGCATGGACTTTTGTACATTTGTGGATTGAAAACGTTTGGGCTCACTCCTAAACATTGAGCTGAACTGTATGCTAATCAGTCTTTTTCAGCCGCAAATGCCCCCTTCATGGCCCCCAAGCCAGACAGAAATCCCCTTCACGACTACCTCAAGTATGCAGGCCTGGGCTTCGAAATCCTGGCCTGCATTCTTATATGTGCCGGGGTCGGCTATGGCCTCGACCACTGGCTGGAGACAGAGAAACCCTGGTTTCTGCTGGGGGGAGCCTTGCTGGGTTGCAGCGCTGCGATCTATCTCATGATCCGCAGCATCGGAAACCCTAAATAATTCCAGTGAAAATTCGCCGATTTATTGCCTTTTCCTCCCTGATTGCCGTTATTTACGCTCTTATTGCTTGGCTGGTGACGCGGTCAATGGCTCCAGACTACTCGTTTGTCTCTGTTTTTATCGCGTTGATTACCAGCATGCTTACTACTTGGGTTGCCTACGCGGTCACTTACAGTGGACTAGAAAAGAACACCAATCAGTTCGTTGCTTTGTTGCTTACGGGGATGCTGGCCAAAATGCTGGTTGGCATCATCACGATCTTGGTCGTGTCCCTGAGATTTAAGCCAGTCATGCCCGAGTATGTTGTGGCTTATTTTATCGGCTATTTCCTCTTTACGGGATTTGAAGTTTATGGCTTAATCCGTAAGTTGCGGCCTAATTTTTGATATTAAGCTTATTTCATATATATACTGAGCGTTACTCCATGCAGGGAAAAATTTTCTCCATCTTCCTTTTGCTCGGCTTCACTTTTACCTGTGGCCTACGGGCCCAGGAGCCTGAGCCTGCCCACAACGAGGGCGCCTATACCGAAGCTTCCCACGCTGAAGAAGAAGCCTTCAATGCTTCGGAGACCATTCTCCACCACATCCTCGACACCCACGACTGGCACATCACCGATATTCCGGTCAAAGGCGAAGATGGTCATACCCATTACCAGCCCATTGCCCTGCATCTGCCCTGGTTTTTTTATTCCAGCCGTGACGGCTTTGTCTTTGCCGGGGGCAAGAAAGCGGTGATGGAAAAAGGCTATGTGCCTTTCCATGGGCATCTCTATGCCCTGAAAGATCCCAGCATGGACGTCAGCCAGTATGTAGACGAGCATGGCGAGATTGAAATGGGACACGACGAATGGGAGGCCTTCGTCGGCAACCATGTGGACGAATCGGCTTCGGTCATCGACCTCTCACTCACCAAAACCGGCTTTCAGCTGATCCTCATCGGGCTGCTCACCCTGCTGGTGTTCCGGCAAGTAGCCAATAGCTACGAAAAAAACCGAGGCCACGCCCCCAAGGGCATGCAGTCGTTATTCGAGCCCCTCATCATCTTTATCCGCGACGATGTCGCCCGCAACTACCTCGGCAAAGCTTCCGAGGCTTTCTTGCCTTACCTGCTCACCCTCTTCTTCTTCATCTGGTTCGCCAACCTCTTCGGGCTGATGCCTTTCAATTCCAACATTGCCGGCAACATTTCGGTGACGGCGGCCCTGTCATTGCTGACCTTTATCCTCACCCAGGTCAATGGGTCCAAAGATCACTGGAAGCATATCTTCAATACCCCCGGAGTACCCTGGTGGTTAAAGTTTGGCATCCCGCTCATGCCTGTCGTAGAATTGATTGGGCTGTTTACCAAGCCCTTCGCCCTGGCGGTACGTCTGTTTGCCAACATCACCGCCGGTCACTTCATGGTGCTAGGGCTGGTTTCGCTCATCTTTATCATGGGGGATGGCGGTTCCAACGTAGCCGGAGGGCTGGGCATCATGCCGCTCTCCTTTGCGTTTACGCTGATCATTTTCTGTTTGGAAATGATCGTGGCTATCATTCAGCCTTACATTTTCACGCTACTGACGGCAGTATTCATCGGCATGGCGATGGAGTCGCACGACGACCATCACTAAGCCGGGCTTGACAAGACTTAAGATTTTATTTTTTTCATATATAATCGTTCGTTTGCTATGGAAACTATTGGTGTACTAGGTGCCGGAATCGGCGCCGGTTTGGCCGCTATCGGTGCGGGCATGGGGATTGGCCGCTTGGCGGCTGCCTCGGTGGAATCTATCGCCCGGCAGCCTGAGGCTTCGGGTGACATCCGCGGGGCGATGATCCTGACCGCTGCCTTTATCGAGGGGGTTGCCCTCTTCGGAGAGGTGATCTGTCTGCTCGCTGTACTGCAAGGCTAAGCCCAACCTTATTCGGAAGCAGCCGGGGGAATGCCCCGGCTGTGCTTCCGTACTTATGTTTCCTTATCAACCTACGCTAACTGACGTTACATGGAAATCATTCAACCACAGCTAGGCCTGTTTTTCTGGACAGCCATTATTTTCCTGGTCTTTTTCTTCCTGCTCCGTCGTTTTGCCTGGAAGCCCATTATCAATGCCCTGAATCAGCGCGAGCAGACCATCGAAGAATCGCTGATGCAGGCTCAGAAAGCCCGCGAAGAGATGGAGCAGCTCAAGTCTGACAACGAGGCCCTGCTCAAAGAAGCCCGCGGAGAGCGCGACAAGATCATCAAAGAAGCCAATGAGCTACGCGATAAGATTGTGAGCGATGCCAAAACGGCCGCAGCAGAGGCAGAAGGCAAGGAGCGGGAAAAAACCCGGCAGATGATCGAGTCCGAAAAACGTGTCGCCCTCAGCGAAATCAAAAATACTGCGGCCACCATCGCGGTAGAGGTAGCCGAAAAAATCCTGCGCAAAGAATTTGCCGACAAGCAGCAGCAGACGGCCTACGCGCAGGCTCTGGTCTCTGACCTGAACGAAAACTAATTCTTTGCCGGCGCGCCTGCGGGTGTCGACCGGCTTTTTCTCTTTCCGGATTTCCGGAATCAACTCACCCTCATGGTAGAAGATCGCATTGGATTTCGATATGCAAAGGCTGCTTTTGACTTGGCCAAGGAGAAAAATGTGCTCAGCGAGCTGATCGAAGACATGAAGCTTGTGCAGCAGCTGTCCGAAGAAAACCGGGACTTTGCCTTGTTTGTCAAAAGCCCGCTGGTTTCGCCTAAGCTGAAAGAATCCACCCTCGTCCAGGTGTTTGAAGGGCGATTCCAGACCGAGTTTGGGGTGCAACTCGTGCGCCTCATGGCTCAGAAAGGGCGAGAGGCTTATCTGCCCAATATGGCTGCCTCCTTTATTTCCCTCCATGATGAGGAGAAAAAAATCCGTCGTGGACACCTGGTCTCGGCCCATCCCCTCCCTGCTACGGTGTTGGATGAAATCAAGGAAACCCTCGAACAACAAAGTGGCTACACCCACCTGCTGAGCGAAGAAGTAGACGAAACCCTCATCGGGGGGTTTGTGCTCAAGGTTGGCAACCATCAATTTGACGGTAGCGTGGCCTCGGCCATCCGAAAGATCAAGCGCAGCTTCGCTGGTAAACTGGTTTAATCCTCCTCCCTTATACTTGAACAGCTCATCAGCTACCCCATTTTTTCTACAACAGGACTTAAAACGCAAAACATATGGCAGCGGTAAGACCCGACGAAGTTTCTGCAATCCTCCGGGAGCAGCTTTCTAACTTCAAGTCCGTTTCTGAGCTGGAAGAGACTGGTACAGTCCTCCAAATCGGTGACGGGATTGCTCGTATCTATGGCTTGAACAACGTACAGGCCAGCGAGCTGATCGAATTTGAAACGGGCCTCAAGGGCATGATCCTCAACCTGGAAGAGGACAACGTCGGGGCGGTACTCTTTGGCGAAACCGAAGGCATCAAAGAAGGTGACAGCGTAAAGCGCACCGGCCGCATCGCTTCGATCCCGGTAGGGGAGGGCGTACTGGGCCGGGTCATTGATCCGCTGGGAGGGCCCATCGACGGCAAAGGCCCCATCCAAGGGGAGCTGATCGACTCGCCCTACGAGCGCAAAGCCCCCGGGGTGATCTACCGCGAGCCGGTAGGGGAGCCGTTGCAGACCGGGATCAAAGCCATCGACTCCATGATCCCCATCGGCCGGGGACAGCGCGAGCTGGTGATCGGGGACCGCTCCACCGGCAAGACGGCGATTGTGGTCGACACCATCATCAACCAGAAAGAAAACTACGAAAGGGGCGAGCCGGTCTACTGCATCTATGTGGCTACCGGTCAGAAAGCTTCTACCATCGCCCAGGTGGTCAAAGCCCTGGAGGACGCCGGGGCTATGGCCTACACGGTAGTGGTAGCGGCACCGGCGTCTTCGCCTGCGCCCTTGCAGTATTTTGCCCCCTTCGCCGGGGCCGCCATCGGAGAATTTTTTCGCGATACCGGCCGTCCGGCCTTGGTGGTCTATGATGACCTCTCCAAGCAAGCCGTCGCCTATCGCGAGGTGTCCCTGCTGCTGCGTCGCCCACCCGGACGTGAAGCCTATCCCGGGGACGTTTTTTACCTTCACTCCCGCCTGCTGGAACGTGCCGCCAAGATCATCAATGATGATGGCGTAGCCAGCCAGATGAACGACCTGCCCGAAGCTTTCAAAGATAAGGTCAAAGGGGGCGGCTCTCTCACCGCCCTGCCGATCATAGAAACCCAGGAGGGAGACGTTTCGGCCTATATCCCGACCAACGTGATCTCCATTACCGATGGCCAGATCTTCCTGGAGTCCGACCTGTTCAACTCCGGTATCCGCCCGGCGGTAAACGTGGGAATCTCGGTCTCCCGGGTAGGGGGGGCAGCCCAGATCAAGCCGATGAAGAAAATCGCCGGCTCGCTGCGGGTAGACCTCGCCCAGTACCGCGAACTGGAGGCCTTTTCACGCTTTGGGTCCGACCTCGACAAGTCCACCCAGCGGCAGCTCGAGCGCGGTAAGCGCCTGGTAGAGATGCTCATCCAGAAACAGTACAGCCCGATTCCGGTCGAAAACCAGGTAGCCACCATTTTTGCTGGGGTAAAAGGTCACATGGACAAAGTCCCGGTAGACAAAGTAGCGGCTTACCAGAGCCAGCTGGTACAGGAGCTGGAACTGCGCCATCAGGACACCCTCGATGCCATCAAGTCCGGTAAGTGGACCGATGAGATCCAGGAGACCCTGGCCAACGTGGCCCAGGAGGTCGCCAAGATGTTTGTCTAATCTTTTGAACCTCAGAACCAAGCCGTATGGCTAACCTTAAAGAAATACGTGGCCGGATGAAAACGGTCAAGAGCATCCAGCAGGTGACCTCCGCCATGAAAATGGTGGCGGCCGCCAAGCTGCGCCGCGCTCAGGACCGCATCACCCAGCTCCGGCCCTACGCCATCAAGCTCAGGGAGATCATCGGCAATGTGGTGGCCGTGGTCGACCTTGATGACATCCCTAGCCGCCTCGTCGAGCAGCGGGAAGTCCATAACATCCTCGTGGTGCTCGTCACCTCAAACCGGGGGCTGGCCGGCCCCTTCAACACCAACATTATCCGCCGAACGACGGAGTTTCTGGAGGAGTATCATCCTACCGAACTCAAAAACGGTCAGGTGCAGTTTATGTGTATAGGCCGAAAAGGCTTCGATCACTTCAAGAAACGCAAGTACAATGTCAATGAGAAAAACTTTGACGTGTTTGCCGACCTGACCTTCGAAGCGGTGAATGAAGTAGCAGACCAGGTATTCGAAAAATTCTTGAGCGGAAAGGTCGATAAGGTCTACCTGGCCTTCAATGAGTTCAAGAACGTCATGGCTCAAATTCGCCAGGTAGAAAGCTTCTTGCCCCTTTCGGTCAATGAAATCGACGCTGAAGCCCCGGAGACGGTCAGTACCTCGGACTACCTCTTCGAGCCGGGCCGGGAAGAAATCCTCAAAGAACTGATTCCCAAGGCCCTGCGCTTGCAGCTTTTCCGGGCGGTACTCGATTCCAATGCCTCTGAGCACGGTGCCCGCATGGTAGCCATGGATTCGGCTACCTCCAACGCAGAGGACCTACTAAAGGACCTGCGGGTCAAGTACAACAAGGCCCGGCAGGCGAGCATCACCAAAGAGATTCTCGAAATCTCAGCCGGTGCTGATGCTTTGGCTGCCCAATAGCTTATCGAAGTCCTGCCTTCTCTGGTACTCGCAAAGGACGCAGTTTAAGGCCGCGCGCAGTTGATTTGGCACTCTAT
>CAZIVQ010000256.1:0-6165 GCA_964542415.1 uncultured Bacteroidia bacterium
GGATAGGTATCGACGGTGAGGGGCAAGCGCTCACTCAGGCAACCCCGCTGTGAAAGCACTTCCAGGACATAGTATTGCGGCCCCACCACCGGCGGGGTCTTGTAAGAAGCGCCCCGGTGAAAAGGATCGACGCTGCTCAGGGTCTCGTACCAGCGTACTTCGCCCCCTTCGCGGGGCACGGCCTTGACCAGGGTTTGGGTACCGATACAGGCCGTATCGCCGCTGATCTCGGGCGGGGGCGGCTGGTAGATGGGCTGGATTTGGGTGAGGCTGTCGGTGCAGCCCTTGTCTGAGGTCACCCAGAGGGTAACGGGGTACTCACCAGGCTCAGCGTAGGTATGCAGTGGGGCTTCGACCGCGCCGAGCTCAGTGCTGTCGCCGAGGTTCCAGCGCCAGGTGTCGAGGTAGTCGTTGGCGATGTCGCTGCGGATGGTGGACGCAAAGAGCAATTGGGCCGGACCGCCAAAGCAAACGTCGGCTTCGGTGAGGAAATCGACCTCGGGTTGCGGATAGACGGTGGTGTAGCGCGAAAGGGTATCCCGGCAACCGAGGCCGTTGTAGAGGTCGAGGAAGACCAGGATCCGCCCCGGCACCTCAAAGCGGTGGGTCACCTCCGGGCTGCTGTAGCGGTTGCCGTCGGCCAGGCGCCAGTCGTAGCGGGTGATTGGCTCGCCGCCGCGCTCGGCGGAGAGGTTAGTCAAACGCAGGGTGTCGCCCTGGCAGACGGTGGTCGGCAAAAAGAAATTGGCCTCGGGCCGGGGCAGCACCTCGATGGGCGTGCTGGCCGTATCGGAACAGCCGTTGACGTCGGTGATGATGAGCTGGGCGTCGTAGGAGCCGAAGACGTTGTACCGATGAATGGGCGCTGGCAGGCTGGAGCCGTTGCCGTCACCGAAGTCCCAGTCGTAAATGCGCACCTGCGAAGGCCCGGTATAGGCGAAGCCAAAGCGGTTGACTTCCTCGCACATGGGCGGATGGGCATTGACCTCGGCGGTAGGCGGCAGGGGCATAAAAATATTGCCCGTAAAAGGAATGACCACGTTGCCGCAGTTGTCGGCGATGGGGCCGCCGAGGGAGAGGGTATAGTTCCCGGCCCGCTGGATGGGTGGAGAAACGATCAGGTCGTAGCTGCGGTCAAAGGCCCCGCCAGCCTCGCACTGCACGCTGCGCACCTCCGAGATGGTATAGGGCCCGTCGGGGCCACTGAAGGTAAAAAGCCCCGGGTCGACGGTGCCACATTGGACCGGCTCGGAAAAATTGACCCGCACCCCGGTACAGAAGCTCTCGATGTCGTCGACTTCCGGCGGCACATCGTCGAAGAGCTGGGCGCTGGACTGGGAGAGAGCGAGGGTGTAGCCAGAATTGGAGGAGGTAAAGTTGGAAACGTTGATGACGTAGGTCTCCCCAGCCTGCACGGGAATACAAGGCTCAAATTGGTCGGGGCAATCGGTGCGACCGTTGGGGCCGGTTTCACCGGCGCAGCCCTGGTTAAAGCTCCAGTTGCAGCTCACCTCCAGGTTGGGGTTGGTCTCGATGGCCCCACAGGAGGCGTTGGAGAGGTTGTAGACGGCCCAGTCGTAGTCGTCGGTGCTGTCGACCGGGGTGATGGTAAAGCAGAGGTCGCCGCTGGACTCGACGCGGAAAACGTACCAGACGCTGTTGCGCTCGCCGATGAGCATGCAGGAGTTGGGGCCCACCTCGTCGGGGTTTCGGCCCGCGCCGACGTAGGAGTTCGTTTGGACGAACACATCCTGGCAGATGGGCAGGGCCCCAAAGCAGTCTTGTTCGGGCTGGTTGGGGGGCAATTGGGCAAAGAGCGAGAGCGGTAGGAAAAACAGGCAGAGGCACTGTAAGGACAGGAGCAAATCTTTCATGATCTTACCCAGATAAAGAGACGGTAATGATAAGCAGAGAAATAGAAGGAGCAGAAGGATCAAAGCCCGGCGGGGCAAAAATACCCTCATGCCGGAGCGTCTCAAGCTGGTATTTTTAGCCTTTAATTCACTAGAAACCAGCATTTTGGAACAAAAAAGAGCAAGCAATGGGTAGGGGGAGCATGAAAGCAGGGAAAACACTTCCGGCTTTCTAACCGCTAAATTGGGGAAAAGGCCGCCGGGAATAGCTGGCAAAAATGCCTCAAATATTACATGCTTAATCGACAGCATTGGTCATGAAATAAACCCAAGCGGGGCTTGTTTTCGACAAATTGCCCCCAAATATTACATGGCTGCGCATACGGTCAGCTGGAAATGTAAAAAGCAGCCGGTATCTTCGTTGCAGTAAGCAAATCCCCCGCTTTACTTAGGCAAATCATTTCCTTCCCCCCTCCACCTGATCCCGGCTTGCCGCTGGCGAGCCTGTCTGTTTCCTCGCGTTCCTGGTGAACCGAGGCAATCATTTGTCCATCAACTATAATCTATCCTCCATATTCTGCATATGGCATCTCTGGCACCCAGAACTGGATTGCTCGGCCGTCGTCTCGCCGCCCACCTGCTCCGCCGGGCCACCTACGGCCCCACCCGGGCCGAAATCGAGGCCTTTGCGGCCAAAACCGCTGATCAAGCGGTGGAAGACCTGCTGCTCTTACCTCCGATGCCCGACCATCCGGTCGACCCGCAGACCGGGCAGACCTGGGTCATCGGCGGGCGCACCGGCGCCAACTCCTCCAACCGCGACCTCAAGCTTGTCATTGGCTCCTGGTGGCTGCACCGCATTTTTGATCCCTCCGTAGCCCCCAACCTTGAGGCCAAGCTCCACTTTTTCCTCCACACCTGCTTTGTCACCAACCACAACATTATCGGCTGGAGTGAAAACCACTACTACACCCTGCGGCTGTTTTACCATTACCTGCTGGGCAGCTACAAAGAGCTGGCGTTCAAAATCTGCCTGGACAATGGCATGAACGACTTCCTCGACATCGGCGACAGCCGCGACGGCAACCCCAACGAAAACTACGCCCGGGAGTTCATGGAGCTCTTTACCATCGGGAAAGGCTTGACGGTGGCCCCCGGAGACTACGGCACCTTTACCGAGCAGGACGTCTACGAAGCCGCCCGGCTCATCACCGGCTTTCGCCGCAACGACGACTGGGATGACCCGGCTTTCCTCGACCCTGATACCGGCATGCCCCGGGCCGAACTCGATGTGAGCCGGCATGACCCCACCGATAAAATATTCTCTCCGCGCTTCCATAACCAGATCATCCTCGGCCGGGCCACCGAGCAGGGGATGCTGGACGAATTACAGGACTTTGTGGACATGGTCTTTGCCCAGGAAGCCACTGCCCGTACCCTGGCCAAGCGGCTCTACCGCTATTTTGTGCGGGCCCAAATTTCGATGGAGGTGGAAGCGGACATCATCGCACCGCTGGCGCAAGACCTGATGGCCAACCACTACGAGCTGCGCCCGGTGCTGGCGCGCTTGCTCAAGAGCGAGCATTTTTATGACGAAGACGACGCTGACAACACCGACGAGGTGATCGGCGCGCTGATCAAGACCCCGCTGGAGGTGCAGGCGGGGATGATGCGCTTTTTTGAATTGCCGGTGCCTGACCCGGCGGTGGACCCCTACGCGGCCTATATCACCTTTTACCGCTGGGGCGTGCAGGACTTACAGGAGGCGGCCTGCTTCGACCTCTTCAAACCGGCCGAAACGGCAGGTTACCCCCCCGTCTTCCAGGGACCGGACTACCACCGGCTTTGGATCAATGCCAAATCCATTCCGGGACGGTACAAATTTGCCGACCATCACCTCTACGGCCCGCCCGAGATGCAGCTGGACCTGATGGCCTACGTGACCAACCCCGACCGCATCCCTGACTTTGCCGGGCCCGACCCCATGGGCAACGCCGGTCCGCATCCCGGGGCCCGCATTGGCGACCACCTGGTGCAGACCCTGCTCGAAGATCTGTTGCCCGAAACGGTGCCGCAAGACCGCTTCGACTATTTCCTCGACCTGCTGCTCGACTCGCTTTCGCTCATCAACTGGATGTTTGAGTGGGATAATTACCTCACCACCGGCGACGACACCAACGTCAAGCCCCAGATCGAGCGGCTCGTCCGTGGCATTCTCCAATCACCTGAATACCAACTCGGGTGAGCAGTGGACAGTGAGCAGTGGACAGTTGACAGTGAGCAGTGAGCAATGAACAGTGAACAGTGAACAGTGGACAGTGAACAGTTGACAACGCGTAGCGCTACTGATCACTGATCACTGAAAATTGAAAACTGAACAAGCCCTATACCTTATTTCCCAATTTGACCTATCATGAAGCGTCGATCTTTCCTCAAAAATGTGCTGCCGCTGGGCTTGGCTCCTTTTGCGCTCAACGGCATCCCGGTGCGGGCCATGGCCCGCTCGCTGATGACCTCTTCCTTCTCTTGTGCCGATGTGGGGGACCGGGTGTTGGTGCTGATTCAGTTGCACGGGGGCAATGATGGGCTGAATACGCTCATTCCCCTGGACCAGTACAACACTTACCGCAACCTGCGGCCGACCATCGGGGTGCTGGAAACCGGGGCCCGGCAGTACCTGACCTTGGACCAAACCCTGCCCTCCAACCAGCAGATCGGCCTCCACCCCGACCTGGAGCCGATCAAACAGCTCTACGACGACGGGCAGGTGGCCTTCGTGCAGGACGTCTCCTACGACCATGCCAACGGCTCCCACTTCCGCGGCACGGATACCTGGCTTTCTGGCCTGGACAATGACTCCATGCCGGTATCGCCGGACTCAGGCTGGTGGGGGCGCTACCTCGACCGCCGCTTCCCCAACTACCCCACCGGCTTTCCCAACAATGACATGCCCGACCCGCCGGGCCTGGAATTTGGCAGCCATGTGGTCTCGCTGGGCTTCCACCGGCAGACCGGCATCCCCATGGGGCTTTCGCTCAGCAATGATCCCACCGATTTCTACAACAGCATCTCGGGCGTGGGCGGCCCCCTTCCGGCCAACTTCCCCGCCTCCGATTACGGCCGCGAACTGGAGTACCTGGTGCAGATGGAGCAAAGCACCAATGAGTACGCCCAGCGCCTCACCTCCGTCTACAGCCAAGGGGCCAATACCCCCGGGGTGGTGTACCCGGACACCTACCACACCAACACCACCTCGCAGTACAACAACCGCCTCTCGCCTCAGCTCAAAGCCGTGGCTCGCTTGCTCAGCGGAGGCATTAAGAGCAAGGTCTTCTTGGTGCGCCTCACCGGTTTCGACACCCACGAAGGGCAGGGCATCCCCGATAAGCCTTCCTTTGGCTCGCATAGCGCTCTGCTGTACCACATTGCGGCGGCGGTCAAAGCCTTTCAGGACGACCTGGCCGGCCTGGGCCTGGCCGACCGCGTGCTGACCCTTACCTTTTCGGAGTTTGGGCGGACGGTGGCAGAAAATGGCACCTATGGCACCGACCACGGCACCTCCGCGCCGATGATGATCTTTGGCCGCGGCATCAAGCCGGGGGTGATCGGGGCCAACCCCAACCTCAGCCAGGTAAACAACAACCGGCTGGTCGGCTTCCAGTATGACTACCGGCAGGTCTTTGCCACGGTGCTGCAAGATTGGTTCGGGGCCAATTATGGCACCCTGGAGCATGCGGAGTTCTACGAATTTGGCTCCCAGAAAGTCCCGCTCATCAACGACAGCTACGTCGATCCCCAGGGACAACTCATCAACTACGTGGCCGATCCCAGCTGTGACCCGACCCAGGACCTGCCGCCGCCACCCATCACTGCGGTCGATCCTGGCCTGGCAGCGCGGTTGCGCTTTCGCCTCTGGCCCAACCCCGCCCGGGAGCGCGTCCACTTTCAGCTCTCGCTGGACGAAGCCTCCCCGGCTATCCTGTCGCTCTACGATGCCAACGGTAAGCGGGTATTGGGGCAAGACTTGCGCCTCTATGCCGGAGAAAACACCGTGCCGGTCGACCTGCCAGCGCTGTCCGCGGGGGTCTACACCCTGCGCATCCACCTGCGGCGCAGCCCGGTGCTGGGCCAGCCGCTGCTAGCTTCGGAGAAGCTGGTGATTCGGTAAAAGAATTCTTCTGGTATTCCCTGAGCCCCTCCCGACTATGGAGGGGCTTTTTTGATAGCGTCGGGATAGGCACTGCGTGCTTACTGGATAGCTGAATAGGTCGACACTGTCAGGGCTACTTAGCGCCCCTGCTTTTGCCCTGAC
>CAZIVQ010000257.1:0-6138 GCA_964542415.1 uncultured Bacteroidia bacterium
CCTTGTTAGTCCCCCCTAAACTATCTCTTCCTCTCTAAGAAAACAAGTAAAATTACGTTGGCTATTACTTTTTTTATCAAAAATCTGCTTTATACCCCCCCCAAGTCTCCCAAATTTTCTCTCCTCCTCCTTTAGGGCAAATCTCCCCCACCGACATAAGTAAGGAAGCGAGTGCAGGCCAGGCTTGGCGCGACTCGCCGAGCTAGCCAATCCCTTACCCGTGGCTGTCTGCTCCCCGTCATGCGTGGGAGTTTCGTTGCGGGATTTGGTAATAATTACTTAACTTGGCGGCTTACCTTACCAACCTAAATTCCTTTAAAAGCAGGTAACCTATGAGAAAACTGTTGACCCTAAGTCTCGCCCTCTGGGCGATATCCCTCTCGGCCCAGGCGCAAAGCTCCCGAGCGATCGCCTCCCCCGAGCGGATGCAAAAGCAGGCGCACTTCCAAGATGATTTGCGCCAGATCATCGACCGCCCCGGCAATATTTCCTCCACTGCCGCCACCAACCCTGGTGACCCCATGGGCACGGTGCGCACCGATGCGGTGACCGCCATCAAGGTCGGGGAGGCTTCCAACGCCTTTACCTTCCTGATCGGCCCGCAAGAGCAGCTCGCTACTGCCCCCACCACCGGTGGCGGCACGGTCTCTTTCATCTACCGCCACAACATTAGCCTTTGTACCGGACAGGAGATCGACAACGGCCTGCTGCGCTACTCCCTCTCCACTGACGGCGGCAACACTTGGAACGTAGGCGATGCGGGTACCTCTGACGCCAGCAACACCCCTGCCGGTTCTTGCTACGGCGTTGGCCCGATAAACCCTGGCTACCTGCAAGCTTCGCGTTACCCCAACGCGCTGCTTTCCTGGCCTCCCGGGGCTAACCAGGACATCAATGACCTGCTCTTCGTCTATGCTGCGCCGGTCCTCGGCCCCACTTACCCGGCTCCCGGAGCTACCTGGGACGGGGAGGTAGCTGGCGTTTTGAGCAACATCAATTCCAACTCGCCTACCATTGAGCAGGAATCGTACATCTACCAGGGCGATGGCCGCGGAGCCACCACCAACAACTTTTTGGAGCGCGTGCCCGGCGAGTACTGGTACATTAACCGCCGTTTCGACTACTCGGTTGACCCTTCGCCGATCATCAACGAGATTCCCCTTACCAAAGGGGTGATGGACCCGGCTACCAAGCAGATCACCTGGACCAATCCGGTTACCCTGTCCGCACCTTTTTACACGGGTTTCGACGGCAACATTCGCTACATCCAGCCAATGGTGGCTTTTGCTCCTGATGGCGTTACCGGCTATGCGGCTACCTTAGGTGACCTTACCGGTGGCCTGGACTCGGTTTATTCGCCCATCTTCTGGACCACCAAAGACGGCGGCGTAAACTGGAGCCCGGCTGAGGAGGTAGACATGCGCCAATTCACTGGGCTATCTGACTCGCTGCAGAGTTTCTGGATCAATACTACGGCCGCTGGAGATACCGTCCCGGCTGGCAGCGGTATCCCTACTTGTGGATTCGATGCCGAACTGACCGTAGATGCGAATGGCAACCCACACCTCGTTTGCATAGTAGGCAACGCCAGCGCCTTTGACGGAACTTCTTATGGTCGTCCGGGCTATTCTATCTCCTCCGGCCTTCGCATGTTCGTCTACGACTTCACCAAAGACGAAGACGGCAACTGGATCATGGTATATGTCGGCCCGCAACAGACCTTCCGGGGCTGTATTGGCGACCCCACCGGCTGTACATCCGGCGGTTCTACCGGAACCTCCGAAGACTCCTGGATGCAGACCAGTCGCTCTGAAGATGGCAACGTCGTATTTTTCTCCTACACCGATACCGACACCGCAGCTACTGGCGGCAACGACAATGACGCCCCCGACATGATCGGCCGGGCCTTCAACGTGCAGAGCATGAGCATGACCCCGGTTACCAACTGGACCGGCGACGATGCCAACTGGGCTTCGCGGGCCTTGCTGCCCAAGATGGCTCCGGTAGCCCTCCACGATGGCAACTGTGCCTACACCGTACCGACCGTCATCATGGACATCGGTGCCCCCGGTTCTTCGCTGATCAACCCGGTTTCGTTCTGGTACTTCTCTGATGTGACCTATGATACCTGCGCCGACTTCACCGAGCCGGTCAATTTCCTCTTCGACCAGTGCCGCGAAACCCCGGTACAAACTACCCTCAACATCACCGAGCCGAACTGTGGTCAGAGCGATGGTTCGATCGACGTGCAGGTGATCAGCGCTACCGGTTCGACTGCCTTTGAGTGGAACACTGGTGCTGCTACCAGCACTGTATCTGGCCTTTCGGCTGGGGTATACACCGTAACCGTAACCGACAGCCTTGAGTGTACCAATACCAAGTCGGTGACCCTGAATGACAACGCCGCGCCTGCTCTCTCCATCGACAGTGTAAGCAACATTACCTGTAATGGCTTTGGCAATGGCTCCGCTACGGTCATCACCACCGGTGGCGCGGGCAGCGAGACCTACCTCTGGTCTAATGGCGAAACGACCCAAACGGCTGACAGCCTCAGCCCAGGCACCAATACCGTGGTCGTAACTGATGGCGCGGGCTGTGTGGCTCAAACCACGGTCATCATTGGACAGCCTACTGAGGTCGAAGTAAACCTCTCTACGATAGCCATCGACTGTTTTGGCAACGCCAATGGCGAAGTAAACGCCAGCGCCTTCGGGGGAACCGGCAGCATTTCCTACCTCTGGAACACCACCGATACCATAGCCGACCTGACAGGGCTAACAGCTGGCTTCTACGAAGTCATCGTCACCGACCAGAATGGCTGTACCGACACCTCGAATGTGACCCTGGACGAGCCAGATCAGCTGGCCTCTACGACCAGCGTGGTCGACAACGGCATTGCCAACCCGCCGCCTTTTACCGGTGTGCTTTCGGTACAGGCTTCCGGGGGTACCCAGCCCTTCACTTATAACTGGGCCATTGACAGCAGTTTCTATAATAGCTTTGCAGACATGCCTGGCAACCAAGACTCTACCCGGAGCTTTGTCTCTCAGGTAGCCCCTGGTACGTATGTAGTTACCATCACTGACGCCAATGGCTGTGTCACCACTGACACGGCTGTTGTTGGGGGCCCGGGTCCGGTTAGCATCGACCTGGCCGCTGGCATCGAAAACCTCAGCCTCCAGCCCAACCCAACCCAAGGTCAGTTCCAACTGACCCTGGATCTGCAGCGGGCCCAGGCCATCGACGTAGAAGTCTACAACCTGCAAGGCCAGAAGCTAGCTGCCGAAACGGGCAACGCCCAGCTCAGCCACAGCTTCCGCTTTGACCTGTCGGCCCAACCAGCTGGCATGTACCTCATCCGGGTACGCACGCCGCAAGGCTCCGCTACCCGCCGCATCGTGCTGCAATAAGCAGCCCATCGGCAACCCAAAACGGGGAAAGGCTTCTGGCCTTTCCCCGTTTTTTTTATGGAGTTTCTAGCTCTTCGACGTCTCCGATCGGTGGTAGTTCCGGAGACTCCGCTCTCCCAGCATCTCCCGCAGCGAGGAGTGCTTTTTTTGCGAAGCAAAGATGAACGCGCTCTTCGAGGTCTCCCCTCTTTTCAGCCTCTCTCCTCCCGCAACGCCAACCGGGCTTGCCGCCGGGCTTCGGCCCGGGCCGGGTCAGCCTGGGGTACAGCCGCCCAAAGGGCCTGCGTGTACGGATCGGGGCTGGCTTGCAACGCGTCGATCGAGCCGACAGCCACGAGCTTTCCCGCCTGCATCACACAGGCCCGCGTACACAGCTGGCTGACCAGGCTCAGGTCATGAGAAATGAACAACAGGCTCAGCCCTAGTTTTTGCTGCAAGTCACGCAGCAGGGCGAGGATTTTTTCTTGGGCAAAGGCATCCAAAGCCGCTACCGGCTCATCACAAATCAACAGCTGCGGTTGCGGGGCCAAAGCCCGGGCGATACAGGCCCGCTGGGCTTCCCCCCCAGAAAGTTCATGCGGCTTCCGCCGCAGGAAGGCCGCCGACAGGCCTACTTCTGCCAGCAATTGGGCCGGATTCAGTTCACGCCGGTGCTGCCGCAGCACCTCGCTCAGGGTGGCCTCGAGGCTCATGCGGGGATTGAGGGCCTCCAGCGGATGCTGAGGCACATATTGCAGCTTCTGCCGGTAGGCACGCCAGTCAGCCGGGTGCTGTAAGAGGGCTCCAGCCAGTTGGATGCGCCCGGCCTGGGTCGGCACCAAGCCTAGTATGGCCTTGGCCAAGGTGGTTTTGCCACTGCCCGACACCCCCACCAACCCCAGGCGCTCGCCCCGGGCCAAGGAAAATGAAACCCCCGCTACCGCTTGGGTATGCACGGGTTTTCGCCACAAGCGCCGGGGTCGGGTGAGCCGCACCTCCAGGTTTTCTACCCGCAGCAAGGGCAGGGAGGCGCTGGCGGGAGAGGGAAGGTCCTTAGCCAAGGGCTTGACCTGCGCCCGGCTAGCCAGCAGTTGGGGGGTGGGTACGGCTGCGGTGGCCCGGCCATTCTCCAACCAGACCACCTCATCGGCGATTTCAGCCATTACCCCCAGGTCGTGCGAAATGAACAGCAGGGCCATCCCCGTTTTCGCCTGCCAGTGTTGCAGAAGGCGCAGAATTTCTTGCTGGGTGATCACGTCCAGGCCCGTGGTGGGCTCATCGCAAATCAGCAACCTGGGCTGGCAAGCCACCGCCATGGCCAGAAGAACCCGTTGCTGCTGCCCGCCGGAGAGCTGGTGCGGGTAGGCGCGGAAAGCTTTCTCCGGGGCCTCGAAGCCCAGCTCGGCCAGCAACGCCAGGCTGCGGGCCCGGGCTTCCTTGCGGCCCAACCCTGCATGCACCCGCCACATCTCAGCCAGCTGCCAGCCACAGCTCCAAACCGGATTGAGGGCGCTGGCGGGCTCCTGAAAGATCATGCTGATCTCCCGTCCTCGCAGTTTTCGCCAGCCTTTAGCGTCGAGGCCCTTGAGGTCCACAGAGGACCCTTTTTCCAAATGAAGACAGATTTGCTTGGCATCCAGGCTGGCCGCCTTCGGCAACAGCCCCATCAGGCCCAGTGCGGTAAGGGATTTGCCACTGCCCGAAGGCCCTACCAAACCCAGGGTACGACCCGTTTCCAGCTGAAAACTCAAGCCGCGGAGCAAAGGGGCCGCCTCGGGTCCCAGGCTCAGTTGCAGGTCCTCTACCAGCAATACCGGCTTTTCTTCCATGATGAAAAGGTACGGCTTATGGGGGAATCTTCCGAGCCTTGAGCTTTGGGGAACCCAAACCTGCCCCTCCTCCCTGCGTTTAAGCAAGATATGGCTATTTCCCCTCCTCCCCTGTTCAAAACCTTTCAGCGCGCCGCCCTTCTGGTGGGCATCTTATGGCTGGTTTGGGGCATCGAATGGCTGCTCGACCTCAATCTAGGGGTGCTGGGCGTCTATCCGCGGCAGGCTAGCGGGCTGATCGGCTTGCTCACCGCTCCCCTCGTGCATGGCAACTTTGACCACCTCGTGTCCAATTCCCTGCCGCTGCTATTGCTGGGCACCGGGGTTTGGGTCTTTTATTACCGGGAACGCTGGCCGGTGTTGCTCACCGCCTACCTTGCCCCTAGCCTATGGGTATGGGTGGCCGGCCGTCCCAGCTACCACATCGGCGCCAGCGGGGTGTTGTACACCTTGGCGTTTTTTGTCTTTTTCAGCGGGGTATTTCGCAAAGAGCCCCGTTCCCTGGCCCTCAGCCTGATCGTGGCTTTCCTCTACGGAAGCATGGTTTGGGGCATCTTTCCCCACGACCCGGGCATTTCTTGGGAATCGCACCTATTTGGTGCCATTGCCGGCTTGGTGCTGGCGTTTTATTTTCGCAACAACCGCCCCCCGCGCAAGCGCTACAGCTGGGAAGACCCCGCTACGGAATCCCCCGACGACGCGCCCGAGCCCTGGAATTACAAGGTGCTGTTTCCCCCACCGGGGGAGTAGGCTGAGGACAGTATGGGGCATGGCGCTTATTGGTAGGCAGAATAGCTTGACGCTGTCAGGGCTGCTCAGGAGCCGGGGACTAAAGCCGCCCGGCTGGCTTGTCATTTGCTGCTCGGGAGCCGGGGGCTAAAGCCGCCCGGCTAGCTTGTCATTTGCTGCGCTGTCAGGGC
>CAZIVQ010000258.1:0-6130 GCA_964542415.1 uncultured Bacteroidia bacterium
CCAGCAACCGGGGGCGTCGTTGACATCCTCGCAAAGAGGTTCGAAGGCATTGATGTGATCCTCGATCACTTTGCGTACCCCCGTGGGGCCAAAGTTGGTGGTCTCGACTTCCGGCTCGGTAATTCCGACATAGTACTTGACCTCGTCATTCTCATAAAGAACGAGGGTCATGATTTTGTCTTCCTTAATCTTTTTGTAAAGATCGTCTTTGCGGTCCTCATCGACCTCTGGCGGCATGGTCAGCTCCATCATTGCGGAGTTGGACATGGTCGCGGTGAGTACGAAAAAGGTCAGCAGCAGGAAGGCCACGTCCACCATCGCGGTCATGTCGATGTGGGTGGATTTCTTTTTGGTTTTGGGTCCCGCACCTTTCTTTTTTCCTCCGCCATCTGACCCGGTATCTACATCAGCCATGATACTTCTGCTTTAGTAGTTGAATAATGTTCAAGCGAATAAGGGGTTAAACCCTATTCTTCTTCTGACTGCGCTTCGCCGCCATCTTCCAAGGAGGTAATCAGGCTAAAACGGTTGATGTCCCATTTGAGCAGGGAGGAAATCACTTGGTCCACCGTCTGAAACTCCGTATCCACATCGCCCTTGATGGCGAAGCGCATTTTTTGGTCTGACAAGCGCCCCCACCGAATCCATTCGGCGAGTTCATTGCCCGACATGTCGGTCGAGTCGGTGACTTTGGGGGAAATTCCCTTATGGGGGTATTTCTCCCGTTCCTCTCCCTCGCTGTTGATCCACCTTTCAAATTCTTTAAAGGGGACCCCAAATTCCTGGAGGGTGGAAAAGTACTGTGCGCCCTGCTTGGAGATTTCCCACTCTTGCTGCGAAGCAGCTTTGCGAAGGATCTCTTCCCGGGTAGCAATGTCGGATAGGCCTACAAATACGGCCCCTTCCTCACTGACCGAGATGGTCAGCAGGCCTGTCTCAGGCGGGGTAAGGCTCGAAACAGAAGAAGGCATATCCACTTCTACTTTGGTCTCTTCACGGAAACTGGTGGTAGTCAGGATGAAGAAGGTCAATAGGAGAAAAGCTACGTCCACCATCGCAGTCATGTCCGGTAGTGGGGCATTTCTTTTCGGTTTTTTTGCTGACATAGTTGGCTACGAATAAATTGTGAGGCAATTTCACGAACTCTTCCTGCTCTTCAGGGAAGAAGAACAGGACCGCCAAAGGCGGCCCCTCATTGTTTCAGTTCGCTCTAGTTGCGAATGTCGAAAGTCTGCACGATGCTGTAGCCTGCTTCGTCCATGGCGTAGGTCATGCCATCAATCTTCGTGGTGAAGAAGTTGTAGAACAAGATAGCCAAACCGGAGGTCATGATACCCAAGGCAGTATTGATAAGTGCCTCAGAAATCCCTACCGACAGCTCGGCTGCGTTGGGTGCGCCGCCTTCACCGAGGGCGGAGAAGGCCCGGATCATACCGAGTACCGTACCAAACAGACCGACGAGTACCCCAAGTGAGGCGGCCGTAGCCAGAATGGGAAGGTTGCGCTCGAGCATGGGCAGCTCCAGCATCGTAGATTCTTCGATTTCGGCCTGGATGGCAGCTTTGCGCTGCTCTTTTTCCATGTCGACCGCGGTCTCCATTTCCTTGTACTTGCGCAGGCCCGCCTTGATGACGTTGCCCACTGAGCCACGCTGCTTATCGCAAAGCTGGGCGGCCCCGTCGATGTTGCCATTGGCGAGGAGCATGCGCACCTTCTTCACGAAGACGTCAATGTTGCCCTTACCACTAGCCCGGGTGATGGTGATAAAGCGTTCAATCGCGAATACGTAAAGAACGAGCTGCAGGGCGATCCCGATCGGAATTACCCAGCCACCTTTGAAGATCAGACCAAAGGTGTTGCCCGGCTCCATGTCGTTGCCACGAGGGGGAGCAGCTTCTTCGCCACCGGGCATGCCGGCTTCTACCCATTCCTGGTACTCTTTCTCCGCAGCAAGCCCATTCTTGAAGTTAGAAGGGTCACCTAAGCCTTTGTAAAAGACGGTGAATGCTACTACGCCGCAGACAATAATTGCCAGCAGCGGGAAAATCGCCCGGAAGGGGCTCGCGGGTTTGATCTGAGCCTCCAAATTGGCGGCGTCATTTTTTTGAGGTTTGTTCTCAGCCATGTCTGAAAGCCTTTTTATGGGATGTACAGTTTCAAAAAGTTACAACCAAAATTATGTATTTGCCTCGTAAACGCAAATAATTCTCTACTTTTTGTTGGGCTTACACAATAATTCCAAATATGCAAATAACTTCCTCAATATCTGCTATTTAGCAGGCGAAAACGTTTCCGCTACTTGCCTCTTTTGCCTGGGTTGTTACTGAAACTCAGAGCATTTAAGGCAAAAAAACCTGCTTTTTCAGAATTTTCCTTACTTCTGCATTTCCAACAAATAGAGAACTACCGGCCCTAAGGCATGACGCCTAATGTCGGTAAATTTTCCAAACTGCAAAGCCCTTCCGATAAAAAAATATTGCCATGCGCCATCCTGCCAAGGCGTAAGTAGCGATTTTCTATGGCCCGAAATGATTGACCACCAGCGAGGAGAGGGGGCAGGAAGCAACGTTCAAACCACCCCCCACCCTGCTCTCTCCTGCCTGATTTTTTGCCCGCATCCTTAGGCCACCGGCATATACCGCCGGGTATCTACCGTCGCCTGGAGCTGGTGCAAGATCGAGAAGAGGCCGAAATAGGTACGGTTCATGTAGATGCCGTCCTTGTCGCCGCGGGGGGTGCGGGTGTTGCGCAGGGCGTCGCTGCGGCCCATTTTTTCGCCATAAGTATAAATAGCGTCGAAGTAGGCCTCGTCGCCAAAGTCGAAGCGCCCAGCGTGAAAAGGCCGGATGACCAGCTCCAGGGCTTCGCGAAAGATGCCGGTATACAGCGCTACCTCCTCCGGGCTATCGTCGGGCAGCACGATGCGCGCCGCCCGGCAACTGGCCATAAACTGCGCCTCATCTTCGAGGGTCGCCGGCTGCAACAGGGCAAAGTAACTCTGATAAAATTCTTCCGGAATTTCCTTCACGCAGCCAAAATCCAAAACCCCTACCTGCCCTTCCGGACGAAAAAGAAAATTGCCCGGATGGGCGTCGGCATGCATCACCTTCAGCTCGTGGACCTGGTAATTGTAAAAATCCCAGAGGGCTTGTCCCACCTGGTTGCGGATCTCCTGGGAAGGATGCATGGCAAGAAATTCGTCCAGGTGCAGGCCTTCCAGCCAGCTCATGGTGATGATACGGTCCGCGGAATACTCGGGGTAGTAGGTGGCAAAAAACAGGTGGGGCAGGTGGCGACACTGCTCCGATAAGAAGAGCGAGCGCTCCAATTCGAGGGCATAGTCGGTTTCCTCCACCAGCCGCTTCTTTACTTCCTGAAAGTAGACCTCCATGTCCTGGTCTTTCCAGCCAAACATGCGGCGGGCTACCGGGCGCACGAGGTTGAGGTCGGAGATCACGCTGTCAGCTACGCCAGGATACTGGATCTTGATGGCGAGGTCGTTGCCGTCCTTGGTGGCGCAATGGACCTGCCCGATGGAGGCGGCATGCGCAGCCCGGAGGTCGAACTCGTCGAACAGCTCGGTGGGCGATTGCCCGAGGTACTGCCGGAAGGTCTTGACGATCAGCGGGCCAGAAAGGGGCGGTGCCTTGTGCTGGGCCTGGGAAAACTGCTGGGCAAAGGCGGCGGGCAAAATTCCCCGGTCCATGCTCAGCATCTGGGCCACCTTCAGGGCGCTGCCCTTGAGTTCGCTAAGGGTCCCGTAGATATCCTCGGCGTTTTGGGCGTCGAGGGCGTCGCGCTCGAGGGAAGGGTCGACCAATTTTTTAGAATAATGGCGCAGGTAATTGCCGCCGACTTTGACGCCGGTGCGGACAAATTTGCTCGCCCGGCGGATTTTTGAGGTAGGGATTTTCGCTTGTTCGTCAGCCATTGCGGAAGAAAAATTTGATGAGGTCAAAACCAGAATCGAGAGCGTTAGGTTGGATCAGGTCAGCAGAAAAATTGACTAATTTTTCTACCGCCGCATCCGTCTGCTGAAAGTCAGGGCTTTTATCGCGCACCCAAAAGCGAATGAGGAAGCGCGCCTGCCACCAGTAAGCCTGCCGGTAGCGGGCGGTGAGGAACAAGCGGTCAGCGATCTCTTGGGTGTCGAGGCCTCCCTCGATGATTTCGCGCAGCAACTTGAGGAAGGGCTTTTCTACTTCCGCCAGATAGTCGCCGCCGAAGAGGTAGCCCCAATGCGCGTGCTGGTAAAGATATACCACGAAGCTGCGGTCAGCCTTCAGGGTCTCGAACCAGGTGTAGAAAACCGCCAGCAGTTTTTCGCGCGCAGCATACTGCGCGTAGACCGGCTCGGAGAGCAGCAGCTCCCGGGTTTGGTCAAAATAGGTACGCATTTGTGCCTGTTCGATGGCGAGTAAAGAGGCGAAATGGGCGTAGAAACTAGCTTCTTCGATGCCCAAGTGCTGGGTAAAAGCCCGCACTGAACGCGGGCGGCGGCCTTTTTCCCGGACAAAATCTACGTAGGCCTCCTGAATCGCTGATTTTTCCATATGCATTGTAACGCAGCAAGCCGGGGGAAGTTTGAGCCCGCAGCAGTAAGCAGCTGAGAACCCCCGCAGGGAAAAATCAAGCGCTTTTTGGTCGGAACAGGTTGGCCGTTGCTTGCCCTCTGGTAGCTCTCAGACCTTGCTTCAAAAAAGGAAGCAGAAAGTTGTCTGGAAAGCCTCTATCGGTTTTTGTTCGTAAAGATTGCTTTCTCGCTCCTAGTCTGGTATCTTAGAGCGAACAACTGCACTTGGAACTGTGTTGCCTTTTCGGATTTTGAGCGCTTTCTCCCTGAACCTAAGTCATGTAAGAAAGCCAAAGGGAAGCGGCGGCAAGCCCCGTTTGCTTTTCCTATTTTTGTAGTATTACCAAAAATCCCTTGCAACGATGCGTATTTCCCTGACCGTTCTGGGTGCATTTCTCCTCCTGCTTCCCTATTCCCTCTCTGCCCAGTGTACCAAGGGCGACTGCGACGCCGGCAAAGGCGTCTACGAGTACCAAAATGGCGATATGTACGAAGGTGAATTCCGGGCCGGAATGCGGCACGGCGAAGGCACCTACACCACCCCCCATGGCGATGTGTATGAGGGGGAGTGGAAAAAAGACCTCATGCATGGCCAGGGGGTCTACACCTATTTCAACGGCGATCGCTACGAAGGCAGCTACGAAAAAGGCAAGATGCAGGGTCAAGGCAGCATGGCCTTCGCCAATGGCAACCGCTACGAAGGCAGCTGGGAAAACGACAAAAAGCATGGCCCGGGGATATGGACCTTCAAGTCTGGCGCCCAGATTACGGGGACCTGGGCAGAAGGTGAGCTTTCGGGAGAAGTCGCCTATGAGTACCCCGACGGCTCCCGCTACGAGGGCGAGATGCTAAAAGGCGACCGCCACGGCCAAGGCACCTACACTTCCCCCTTTGGCGATGAGTATGCAGGCAAATGGGTCAAAGGCCGCAAACATGGCCCAGGCACCATGACTTTTGCCTCCGGCAATGTCTACACCGGCGAATGGGTACGCGGGGTGATTCAGGGCCAAGGGGTCATGACCACCCCCTTAGGTAGCCGCTACGAAGGCGGTTTCCGCCAAGGTCTCTACCACGGGCAAGGCACCCTCACCCACGGCAATGGCGACAAATACGAAGGAGATTGGGTGAATGGCAAAATGCATGGCCAAGGCACCTACGCCTACGGCGACGGCAGCCACTACGAAGGGCATTGGCACATGGACAAACGTCACGGCGAAGGCACCTTCACCTTTCCCGACGGGACCGTGTACGAAGGCAGCTTCTACGCCGGCCGCATGCACGGCCAAGGCAAACTCACCCTCCCCGATAGCACCGTCAAGGAAGGACAGTTCATCTACGGCAAGCTGCAAGCAACTAGATGAGAGGGGAGAGATGAGAGATGAGAAAATAGAGATGAGAGAAAAGAGGTGAGAGGTGGGGGAAAAAATGAGCGGAAACAACAGGGCGGGAGTCCTGCTTTGAACTAATGCGCAAAGCGACCCGAAGCCTGGGCTTCCGGTCGCTGGTCACGTCCTGAAATAGGTTGACACAAAATCTATTTCAAAATGAGCTGTAAAA
>CAZIVQ010000259.1:0-6125 GCA_964542415.1 uncultured Bacteroidia bacterium
GTCCTCTACGACCAGGACCTTTCGGTCTTTACCCAGGTGAGCGAAATCCTGGAGCCCCTGTCCAAGCTCTCCAGCGTCAATGCCAACATCGCCGGGGAAGTGGAGCGGCTGCGCGAGGTACAGCAATCGATTAAAGAAAGCGCCACCGCCTTCCGCAACCTGCTCGACAGTGCCGAATCCGATCCTGAGCGGCTGGCCTTCATCGAAGAACGGCTGGCGATCTACCACCGGCTGAAGCTGAAGTACGGCCTCAAATCGGGACAAGAACTGCTGGAGCGCTACCATCAGGTGCAGTCAGACCTCGAAGACGTAGATTCGCTCGAAGGGCAAATCGCCGCCCACAAGCGTGAGCATGCTAAGCAGATGGAGCGGCTGGCCCAGGCGGGCCTGGCCCTCGAACAAGCCCGGATCAAGGCCAAGGGCAAACTGGAAAAGCAGATTTCGAGCCTGCTGCTACAGGTGGGCTTCGAAAAAGCCCGCTTCGAGGTAGCGGTGGAACGGCAGCCCGACCCCAGCAGCCTGCTCCGCATCGACGCGGGCAGCTTTCGCGCTTCCCCCACCGGCCTGAACCGCGTCTACTTCCTCATCCAGACCAACCCGGGCTTGCCTGCCGGGCCGCTGTCGCAGATTGCCTCCGGCGGGGAAATTTCGCGGGTGATGCTCGCCATCAAGGCTTCCCTGGCTGAGCAGTCGGACTTTCCGGTGATGATCTTCGACGAGATCGACACCGGCATCAGCGGCGAAATCGCCAAGAAGGTCGGCGCAGTGATGCGGCAGCTGTCGGAGAAATTTCAGATTCTCTCCATCACCCACCTGCCGCAAATCGCCGCCCGGGGACAACAGCATTTCCAAATCGAAAAGCGGGTAAATGGCCAGGTGACCACCTCGCAAGTGCGCCAACTTAGCCACGATGAGCGGGTGCAGGAGCTGGCCAAGATGCTCAGCGGTGCCCAGCCCACCGAGTCGGCAGTAAAGAATGCCCTGGAGCTGATTGGGGACGAGCGATAAGCGACTGGGCGATGAGCGACTGGGCGATGAGCGACCTGAGACCGAATCGAACCTACCGATTCTGACCCGCACCTGCGAGCTGTGCCCCCTCACACCCTGCTTTTCCAAAAAACTCCGTGCCTTCCCCCGGTGAACCATCATCTAGGGATCTGCGCCCTTCTGAAAGTCTGTCCTCCGGCAGATGCGGCAAAAAAAGAAAGTCCCCCTTTTACCCCAACAACTCAACGCTTTTCCTCCTGTTCTTCCCTCCACAAACGCAGGTAGCGGGTCTCCCGCAGCAGGGCCTGCCGCACCGTGGCCTCCGTGATGTGACTGACCTCCCCCATGCCGTGGCGGGCCAGGGTCTGCATACCAGCCAGGGCTTCGGGCTTGGGCTCGCCAAAATAGAAGACCGATAAGGGCAGGTCGCTGCCCGCCTCCCGGGCCAAAACCTTGTTCAGCACCCCCGTGTCAAACTCCCAGTCGCTGGCAAAGAAAATCCGGTTGTTGCCGCCTTCGATCCAGTGGGTGCGCCCGCGCGCGTAGGCCAGCCGCAAGGCTTTGGCGGGTTTGGTTTCTCCCGAGGAATCGAGGGTGAGAATGGCCGCCCGGATGCGGTCTTTTTCCAGCACCGGCACCCCATCCAGGACCACTTCCGGCTTGCCAGAATAGGTGATGAGGGTGACCTTGTCGCTGGGGCGCATGTAGCGGAGCAGTTCTAAAAAAGCATCGCGTAGCAAGGGCAGCTTTTCCGGTTCCCGCATGGAGCCTGAGACATCGAGCAAGAACACGAGGTTGTTGGGGGCAAATCCCGAGAGGTCGTAGCGGGCCTCGATGCGGGTGGAGTCGGCCCGGTCGCGGGCCCCGGCATAGGCGCGGGCGCTGTCGGCGGCGGTGAGGCGGAAGGCTTCCTCCGCCCACGAACGAAGGGGATCGTAGCGGTCGGGGTCGAGGCGGGGAAACAGCCACCAGGCTCCCCCGGCGGCCCGGGCCCCATCGTTTTCTTCGGGTCCTCCCACCGCGAGATCGGGGTAGCCGTCTTGATCGAGGTCGCCCAGCGGAGCCAGCACCTCTCCCCAGCGGTATTCGTAGCCGACCTTACCTGCGTAGTTTTCCGTAAGCTGGCTGATTTTGTCAAAGGCACCGACCCGGCCGTCGTGGTGGAGGCTGAGCAGGTAGACCGCCCCTTTGTCGAAGCCGCCGTCATCGTGACCGGGGGCCCCTACCGCCAATTCTGGCAGCGAATCAGCGTCCAGGGGCCCGAGCCAGGCCAGGGCGCTGCCCCAGTGGTCTTTGGTATCGAGGCGCTCGCCGAAGCCTTCGGCCGTGGCGTAGAGCTTGCGAAACTGCCGCACACGCCCGTCGGCGCGCAGGAAGAGGACATAGACCGCCCCGGTCTCGTAGCCGAAGCTCCCGTCGCCTGGTGCCCCTACGATGAGGTCAGGGATGCCATCGCCGTCGAGGTCGCCCGGCGCGGCCAAAGCTTGCCCAAAGCGGTCGCCTCTGCGCAGCTGCTCGCTCAGCTCGTCGTCGCCTTTGCCCAGAGGCAAAGCCTGCCGGATGCCCCCCTGGGCATCACTGAAGAGGATCCACACCAAGCCAAGGTGTTTTTCGGGATGGCCAGGCGCGCCTACCGCGAGCTCGGGTCGGCCGTCGCCGTCGAGGTCGCCGAGGCGGCAGGCGGCAGCTCCAAAGCGCTGCTCACGCCCCAGCTTCCTGTTGAGGGCTGGGGTGCGCTCGTTCCAGCAGGTTGCCGTTTTGACCTGCCCGCCAGCTTCGAGTTGCAAGAGCCACAGCCCTCCGTAGGCCAGCCCGGGGCGGGTGATTTCCGGCGCTCCTACCAGCAGGTCGGTCACCCCGTCGCCATCCCAGTCACCGGCGGGGGCCAGGGCGTAGCCAAAGTCGTCGGTCGCCCCGACCTCCGGCCAGCCTGCTTCTCCCGGCCGGAACCCATAGCGCGCCTGGATCTCGCCGCTGCTGTCGGGATGCAGCCGCCAAAACTCGCGGGTCGCGCCCTTTCCAGCCGCCAGCCAGACCTCTTGGTGGCCATCACCATCGCTGTCGGGCAGCACCGCCATGGCCTGCCCCAGCCGGTGCCCCGCCGACAACGGTAAGCCCAGCTTGCCCGAATCCGCACTGATCTTGGTGTGCGCGTAGCGAAAGGTGAGGCGATAGGGATTGGGCTGGGCGAAGAGGCTCCATCCAGCCAGAAAAACGCAGCAGAACAGTATCAGGTGCTTCATGCCCCAAACTTACGCATTCTTCGATCGGTGAGAAAAATCAACCCGGCGGCCTGCTTTTCCTATCTTTTTGAGGCAAAAGGAAGGCCCCATAGGCTCGGCCGGATTTCGGCTAATACCGCTGGGAGCAGCTGAGGGAACGTGGCAGGGCCAGATAGGCTGGCGGGGCCGGCAGACCCATTTTTGGCGAGGCCTCGCGCCAGTACTGGCTGAGTAACTATGCGGTTATCCCGATTGAGGAGATTGCGGCGGCGGGCGGCGGAGCTGATCGACGCGGTCTGGCGACTCAACAAGCGTCCTTATGCTGGACTGCTTCAGTTAATCACTCAGGAGGGAGATTTTTCCCAGTTAGCGCTCTCGCCTAGTGCTCGCGGAGGAAAGTACTTACCTAATTTTAAACGCAGACCTGTCCCTGGTAAAACCGGGACCTGTCCCTGGTAAAACCGGGGTATGTTGTAGTGGGACAAGTCTGGGACCCGCCTATGGAGGGGAAAAAAGGTCAAACCTGCCGAGGCAGATGGGCAAAAGAAGCGATCCTATTGGCGGATGGGAGAGCAGGCCGGAAAGTACTATCTGCAGCTCCCCACTTGGGGAGGGGCTGGCCTGGGGGCAGCCCAGGTCCGGATTGAGGTAAAATGAAGCAGGAAACCTTGAGGAGCAGTATTTCCCTACCTACAACAGGCCTTTTTGCCCGCAAGACGGACAAAAAGGCCTGTAGGAAATGTTTTGATTCTGTTGAAAGTACTGGTAGCCTAATACAACTCCGCAGGACGTTTCGCCGCAGCTGACCACCGCCCAACCCGTATCTCACTAGACGGTAATCGCCTCCAGGTAGCGCTTGTTGAGGGGCTTGTTGAGGTATTTTTTGACGTAACGGTTGCTCGCTGCGCGGTCGATGTCTTTGGGGCTGATGGAAGAAGAAAGCATGATTATTTTGCACTTCTCCAGGACATTTTCAGAGAAACTTTCAAAATCATCTAAGAATTGAAAGCCATCCATAATGGGCATATTAATGTCCAGAAAAACGATCTCAGGCAATTTCTCGTCGTCCTTCTGGTTCTCCCGCAGGTAGTCAAGGGCTTCTTGGCCAGTCTGAAAAACCAGGATCGTTTCAGCGAAAGCGCTGGCTTCGATGATCTTCTCATTGATGATGTTATCGATTTCATTGTCATCGACCAGCATCACACTCTTGTAGTTAGCCATATCCAAACGAAAGGTTTAAGGGTTGAGCGATAGATTAAATGTTGGAAAAACCGGGCAGAAGTCAAACAGGGGCAAGCAATTTAATCCAGGCTCTTGACCGAAGAGATGTAAGAAAATCCGGTATTCCGTACCGTCAGCAGGAAAGTTCAAATAGTGGTTTTTTCCCGGAAAAACCAAGCTCCCAAGGCGGTCAAGCAGGGCAAACCCGAGGGAACCTTCTGCCACAAGGTACGCTTTTTTACCCCTTGCCCCCAACGCAAAAATGCCCCAAGATAGGGGTATCTTGGGGCAGAGGACCATGCCAAAACCTAAAAGGGCAGGTCGTCGCTGTCGTCCATGTCGCTGACGTCGATGGCCTCGGGGGGCTTGGGCGGGGGAGGCATGGAGCCTCCTCCCGTGTCAGCCGGGGCGCTGACCTGAACTGGATTGAGGCGCCAAGCCTCGAGGCTGTTGAAATATTTGACCTCCCCCTGAGGGCTCGTCCACGAACGGCCCCGGAGGTTGAAATCGACGTTGATCATGTCGCCTTTGTTGAAGGCATTGATCAAATCACATTTGTCCTGCACCAGCTGAAACAGAATGTACTGCGGGTACATGGGGTTGTCGGCAAATTCGACGACGAACTCACGCTTGCGAAAACGGTCGGTCACTTGCTGCGTCTCGAATAGCTCGTGAATCTTGCCTTGGATAGTCATGGTATCGGCCATAGAAGAATAGGTTGTGGGAGTAAATAGGAAAGTCGAAAAGAAAATGAAAGATTCGGGGACAAATCCGCTTTGCCTGTACCGGTATCAGAGAAAATATACCCTACCCGGGGAGTCAATCCCCAAGGGATCCGGCACACCCCCGCCCAAAAGCGATTTAGCGGTTGATCCAGTCAAATCTACAGGTATCCGGGCAGGATTACCAAAAAAATCATGCATTGTCCCCAGGATCGGGGGCCTCGCCTTCCACCAGTTCCTGCACCTTCAGTTCGGCTTCTTCCAGGTAGGCCCGGGAGGCCTTGATCAATTCGTTGCCTCGCTGAAAGAGGGCTAGCTGCTCGTCGAAGTCTGCCACGCCTTTTTGCATGCGCTCAATCAACTGCCGGACTTCTTCGAGGGACTGTTCGAGGGAAAATGGAGCTTCAGGTTGTGCCATATTTATTTTAACGATCGTTCAATAAAACTTATTCTTCTACCTGGGAGCGCACCCGGCGGTCGGCAAACACGGTTTCGATCCGATCGCCAGGCTGAAGGCTTTCTCCCCGCTGCAACCGCTTGCCCGCTTTGAGGGTGAGGGTGTAACCATGATCCAGCTGGGTGGTGAGGTCCAGGGCCTTCAGCTCAGCCGCCAGCAGGTCGACTTGATGGCGCTTTTGGCGTAACTGCTGGACCATGGCCTGCTGCAACTGTCGCTCATAGTCTTCGAGGAGTTGCCGCTTGAAATTGAGTTGATACCCGATGCTTTGCTCCAGGCGATAGGCATAATCGTCCAGCACCTGCCGCTTGAAGTCAATAAAGGTCTGCAAGCCGCGGTTGACTTGTCGCTGCATGGCCTCGAGCTGGTCGAGCAGGGCTTTACGGTCGGGCACAGCACTTTCAGCGGCGGCGGTGGGCGTAGAGGCCCGCAGGTCCGCCACAAAATCCACGATGGTCTGGTCGGTTTCGTGCCCCACGCCCGAAATGACGGGGATGCTGCTGGCGGCCACGGCCC
>CAZIVQ010000260.1:0-6109 GCA_964542415.1 uncultured Bacteroidia bacterium
TTGGGCAGATGTGGTCCTTAGCGGAGCCGCTACCTCAGACCACCTCCACAGCAACCTACAAGCCGCCCCGGTCGCCTGGGATGAACAGGCCGCCCTGGCCCTCGCTCCCCTGGCAGAAGACCCGGAAACCTATTGGCAGATCCGCAGTGACTTGGCTTGGAATTAAACCCCGATAACTAATTTTATTGGCTTTTTTTAGAAAAATTTGCAAAAAAGCGAATAAAATTACTTTTTGGTCAGGCATACAGCCAGGAGCCGCCAAACCTTTAGTTTCAGCGGGCTCCCAAACAGCATTTTCTCACAGATAGACAACAACCTTTTTTTTGTTCCTCGCTGGCAACTGCTAGCTGAGGAGGGGATCCATTACCTGATCAACTTGTTGTCTATGTCTCTCTTTGCTGATTTACCCGAAGATTTTCTCCACTACGTATGGCGCAGTCGCTACTATGACGGCAGCCGCCTCCGCACCCAGGCGGGGCAGCCGGTACAGGTGCTTCACCCCGGTCGCTGGAACCACGATCAGGGGCCGGATTTCTGGGAAGCCCGGTTGCGTATCGGGGGCCTGGCCTGGCACGGGCAGGTAGAACTCCACCTGCACAGCCGGGATTGGTACCGGCACGGCCACGAAACCGACCCCCTCTACAACAATGTGGTCTTACATGTGGTGCTGGAAAGCGATGGCCGGGCGGTGCAGCGGCAGGATGGAAGCTGTATTCCAGAGGTGGTGCTGGGGCCGCACATTCCCCCCGCTTTGCTCGACCGTTATCAGGCACTGCGGTTGGCGGAAACCCAGGTGCCTTGTGCGGCGCTTTTGGCTGAGGTGGGGGCCTTGCCCCGACGCATGTGGGTGGAGCGTATGGCCATCGAGCGCATCGAAGCCAAGGCTGAGGCCATGAAGGCCCGCCTGACTACGCGCGTCCAGGATTGGGAGCAGGTTTTATGGGAAGAAATCGCGGCCATGATGGGAGGGCCGGTCAACCAAACCGAATTTCGCCGCTTGGCTCAGGGGACCCCCTGGACCATGCTGCGGCGCTACCTGCATCCGCCTGAGCAGGCTGAGGCTTTGCTGTGGGGCCTGGCCGGCACCCTCGAAAGCAGCACCGAAACCGATTCCTTCTACCAGTCCTTGCGGGCGCACTGGGCATTTATTCGCCACAAACACCAGCTTTCCCCGCTTCCGCCCCTCGTGTTGCGTTTCCACCGGATGCGTCCGGCAGCTTTTCCCACCATCCGTCTTTCGCAGTTGGCCCATTTGCTGGCGACCTTTCCCACCCTGATCGACCTGCTCCAGCCAGAAGGCCAGGCCCATTTTCTCCAGACAAAGGTCTCAGCCGCCGCATACTGGTGGAGCCACAGCCGCTTTGGCGATCCCACCGCCGAACGCCCGAAGCACCTGGGCAAGGGCCAGAAGCAGGTTTTGATCACCAACACCCTCATCCCCTTTGGCTGGGTCTACCATCAGGCCCACGGCTTCCACGATGCCAACCGCTTCATTGAGGGGCCACTGCGGGCCCTTTCTCCCGAAAACAACCGCCACACCCGGGCCATGGAGGCTGCGGGCTTCGAAAACCAGGATGCCTTTCACAGCCAGGGCTTGCTCCAGCTACAAAAGCATTATTGCCAGGCCTACCGCTGCTTGCAGTGTGGGGTGGGGCATCAGGTCTTGGGTCGCCAGCAAAAGAAAACCTGCGCCTTCTCCGAGGGAGAACAAGCGCAGGAAGTCCAAGCAAGTTATACTTTGAGGGGCAGTATGGCCGACTGGGGCTATTCGATGGCTATTTGCCGGTGAATAATTCCTTGGTCGGAGCGTAATTCCAGCCAGTACAGGCCCCGCGCTGGCCGGGAATGGAGCTTTACCCGATGTGGGGTCCCGGCAGTTAAGGCGGGCAGCGATTCCTGCCACAGTTGTTGCCCGGCGAGGTTGAACAGGCGCAGGTGTACATGTTGCAGGGATTGGCCCGAGGCAGTTAGGGTGAAAACGCCATCGTTGGGATTGGGGGCCAAGCTAACCTGCAAGGCTTCGCCCAGGGGCTGGCTGGCGTAGATCATTTCGACCGTGTCGCGGGCGGTGTCAGTGCCACAGGGGTTGGTTACGATCTGGGTGATGACGAATACGCCGTTATCCTCGTAGGGGTAACGCGGGTTCGCTTCGGTACTGCTGCCTTTTCCGTCCCCGAAATCCCAGAGGTACGCTTGCGCACCGGAGGAGCTGTCGTGAAACACCACCACACCCCATTGATCCTGGAAGGAAAATCCTGCCTGAGGAAGGGTGTCTGTATAGGTGAGCAGGAAGGTGTCGGTTACGGCTTGGCAGCCATTGACGTCCATAAAATCCAGGTAGTAGCTTCCTGCGGCGAGGTTTTCCGCCCGGGCGGTGTTCACGCCATGACCCCATTGAAAGGTGTAGGGAGGGGTGCCGCCACTAATGGCGAGGTCGAGGACGCCATCGCTGGACCAGGGGCAGCTGGCATCTTGGTAGGCAAGGAAGTCCCAGCTTAGGGCAGAAGGTTCTGAAACGATAAAGGTATCGGTCTGGGCGCATCCTCCCCCGTCCATCACCGATACGAAATAGGTGCCGGCTGCTAAATGGTAGACATCCTGGGTAGTCGCGCCATGGCTCCAGGCGTAGCTAAAGGTCCCTGCCCCGCCGGTCACGTTGAGGTTGATCGAGCCGGAGGTATCTCCCGGACAGACAATGTTTGTGACGATGCCACTGAGGCTGAGTTCGCTATTTTCCTGGACGGTGATGTTAGGCATGTCGACCTGGCAGCCGTGGTCGTCTTCGACCCGGCCGGCATATACCCCGGCGGCCAGACCGGTGAGGTCTTCGCCGCTGGCCCCGTGGTTCCAGGTATAATCATAGGGTCCGGCCCCGCCCGTCATGCTGAGGAAAATGGCCCCGCTGGCTTGTCCGCTACAAGAGACATGGCGGACCGAGTCGATGACCACTTCCATAGGTTTGCTCATGGAGACAAGCAAGGTATCTCGCCCGACCAGCCCCCGCTGATCAGTGATGGCGACGGTGATGACGCTGTCGATAAAGAAGCTGCCCGTGAGGTTGTAGAGAGAAATGGTCCGGCTGGTGGCTCCATTGGACCAGAGGTAGCTCGTGGCTCCGGCTCCGGCATCGAGGATGTCCCCTTCGCAGTAAAAACCAGGGTTTCCGAGGTCCACTGCTGGTGGCACCGCGATGAGGAAGTCGTCGAAGGCGAAGCCATCGTCGTTTTGGGAGCCATCGGCTCCGAAGGCCACGCGAAAGCGCACCGAAGGCTGGCCGATGAGCTGCGGCCCGAGCGGATGGGTGGCTTGCACCCAGTCGCCGGAGCCGTTACTGGTTTCTTGGCGTCCCGTCCAGCCTCGTTGCTGTCCGCCCGGCGAGCCGTTGATCGTATGGTCATTGAACCAGTTGGTAGGGTCGCCGACCTGCCCGAGGTTGAGCCAGCTACTACCCCCGTCAAGAGAATATTGCAGCACGGCCCCGTCCCAGCTATGCTCCGATTCCCACCAAATTTTCATGGCGAGCATCGTATTGGCGGGTACGGAAGAAAAATCAAAGCAGGGGCTGATGACCCAGGAGTTTTCGTTGTTGTTGTAATTGCCGTAGAGATTGGTCGCCCAGGCTTTGTAGCCGGAGGCCGCGCCATTGATGGTGAGGTTTAAGGGGGTCCCATGGGCCCAGGTGCTGTTGAGGCCTCCTGCCGTCCAACCGCCAGGGCCTCCCTCAAAGTCTTCCAAATAGGGAAAGCTGTTGACCAGCAGGACGTTGGTCAGGGACCGGCGGATGGTGTCGTTGGTGTTGTTGTTGTCGCCATTGACGGTGACCACCACTTCGATGGTGTGCTCGCCAATGGCCGAGAGGTTGGCCAAGGCGGCAAAGGTGTAGCGCAGGGTGTCGCGGGGATTGAGCGTGCCGGGGATGGTCTCGGGACTGATGAACGGCCCTTGGTCTACCCGGAATTTGGCCCGCATGCCCGATGCCGGAAACAGCCCGACGTTGGTTACTGATATTTCTACCGCTTCTTGCGACATGCCACAGCCGATGCCCAGCGGGGACAAAACCGCCGTCGGGTGCATGTCATAGGGTTCGATTTCGTAGGGAGAAAACTCGTAGTAGCTGTTGTCGGTGTAAGCAGAACCGGCTCCACTGAGCGGGATGC
Organism: uncultured Bacteroidia bacterium; assembly: GCA_964542415.1. Lineage (GTDB taxonomy): Bacteria > Bacteroidota > Bacteroidia > J057 > J057 > CAZIVQ01. The sequence goes on from CAZIVQ010000260.1 coordinate 4,158, forward strand.
TGTTCCCCCCGGCTGAGATGCCGAAGCTACTGCTTGCTTGCACCCCCACGGTGGTCGACAGGTTGCCACTTAGCCCACTGCCGTATAGGTCGACCAGGTAGATTTTATTCGACGTTTCTTCCAAAACCACCGCTACAAAGTTGAAATTACTTACGCCCCATTCAAAGGAACTCCACCGGACCCAGAATTGCCGGTTGGGCGCGGTGCCGAAGGTCTTGGTATGCACAAAGTCGTTGGTGCCGGTAGGCGGAGATACGGTAAACTGCTCCCAATAGCAGGCAATGGTGCTGTCAGGCAGCAGTGAGGTCGGCAAGCTGCTGTTGTTGTTAGGGAGTTTGGTGGTGCTGGTCTTGAAGGTCATCAAACCATTGGCACTAACCTTGAAGCCGCTGACCGGTCGCCCAAAGTATTCGAAGTAAAAAGGAATATTTGCCACCCCTGACCACTGATTGGCATTCAGCATCATGGGCAACAGAATGTTCCAATTTCCATTTGAATAGTCTGGTTCCTGATTAAGGTTGCCAGGGTTGCCTGCGCTGACATGAGGCGTAACCGTGTAGGAGATCTGCGCTGACAGGTAGGACAGCCCTCCTAACATTAGCCATAGCCCGAACAGCCATTTAGCCCAAATCTTCATATTACAAAAATTATACTTTCTAGACATTTTTTGCAATGTACCAAATGGGACCCCGCTAGAAAAGTCAATAATGGGCTCGCTCTTGCATGCACCTGCCTGCTTGGCCTCTACCTCCTGATTTGGGGACGGGGCATGTAAGTAAAGGATCAAAAATAACCTGTTCCATCACTGGCTCTTTTCCGATGCCTCCGCGTCATAAAGCCCTCAGATAGGAACCTATCCTTCGGTTTTATTCCTTGATTCATCAAAAAATAGCTGCCTGTTGGTGCGGCTTAGTAACAGTGAACAATTAACATGGATCAATGAACAGTATAAACCGCTGCTTACCAAGGTATTCGCCTTTCAAAAGGGGGAGGTTATTTTTCTCACGTTACTTATTTTCTCTCCTTTGCTTAGGGTATTTGCATTTTTCGCAAAAAAAAGACGGCCCCCTGGTAAGGGGACCGTCTGTTTAAGAGGTTGAGATTTTGAGAGATTGAGAGGTCGGGAGCTCGAGACAACTTGTCTTAAGGTCTATCCATCTCACCCTCTAAACATCTATCCATCTAACCCTCTCACCTAAAAATTACCTTCCAGGTCAATGCCGGTAGCCAAGCGCTCGATGGCGGCGATGTAGGCTGCGAGGCGCATAGAGCATTGGTACTGCTCGTGGGTTTGGTAGACTTTTTCAAAAGCCTCGGTGAGGATGGGAGCCGCTTTGACGCGAATTTCGTCTTCATCATAATAGTGGCCGCGGCGGTTTTGGACCCATTCGAAGTAAGAAACCGTGACCCCACCGGCGTTGCAGAGGATGTCGGGGATAATGAGGATGCCTTTGCTCTCGATGATTTCATCTGCGCCTGAGGAGATCGGCCCGTTGGCGCCTTCAGCGATGATGCGGGCTTGGACCTGATCGGCATTGTGCTCGGTGATGACGTTTTCGATGGCGGCTGGGACGAGGATATCGACATCCAAAGCGAGCAGCTCATTGTTGGTGATGAGGGTTCCGTTCTGGAAGCCCTCCAGGGAGCCATTTTCGCGCAGGTGCTTGATGGCCTTGCGGACCTCAAGGCCTTCGGGGTCGTAGATACCGCCGGTATGGTCGCTGATGGCCACGATCTTGATGCCTTCGTCAGACATCAGTTTGGCCGCCCAGCTGCCCACGTTGCCGAAGCCCTGAATGGCTGCGGTACAATTTTCGGGCTGCCAGCCCAGCTTCTTCACGGCCTGCATGGTGGTGAGCATGACGCCCCAACCGGTAGCCGGTACCCGGCCTTTGGAACCACCGAGGTGGAGGGGCTTGCCAGTCACTACGCCCGGGGTGTAGCCATAGATG
>CAZIVQ010000261.1:0-6107 GCA_964542415.1 uncultured Bacteroidia bacterium
CCTTTGCTTTGTACCTGGTCAATAATGGCGCGAATGCAATCGTAAGAGACTGCAACTTGATAGCTGGAGCCGCTGGAGTGGAAGGCTTGGGTGGAACTGGAGGGATCGGGGGAACCGGCGGTCTGGGGGGAGAAGGTAGTGATTATCGAGGGATATTTGCAACTCCCGAAATCGGCGCAGGCGGCGATGGCGGTAATGGCGGCAACGGCGGTATCGGCGGCGCAGGCGGCGACGGTGCCCCCGGTCAATCATTGGCGCTCTACCAAACCGGCACCCCGCCCGTAGTGTCCAACCCCACCTTTGACCTCGCTGCCCAGCCCGAAATCCGGGTCGATAACGTCTCTTGTGCCTTTACCGACGTGGATTTCTCGGCCGCGACCTTCAACCAATGGGTACTTTATGGAGCCTCTCCCATTCTTACCCCAAACGCAGCCACCGTCACCGCCCAATACAGCGCGGTCGGGCGTAATGATGTGGAGTTCGCCGGCAATAGCTACAGCGGCTTCGTCAACATCCTGCAGGACGACCAAGCCCAGCCCTTGGCCACCACCAATGCCCCCCTCGTGGCAGGCGCGTACCGCATCTGCGCGGGCAGCGCGGTCGATTTCTCCGCCCTCAACGGCGGCTCGGGCATCTTGTACCAGTGGGACCTCGACGGCGGCGCGACCCCCAACAACCCGCAAGGCCAAAGCTTCCAGTCGCTGACCAACGTCACCTTCAACACCCCTGGTACCTACGACATCCAGTTGCGCTACCTCACGGATTGCTGCGGGCTTTCCGCCGCCGATACCGTGACCCTCATCGTGGAAGAAGAACCGGCCCTGGCCTTGGCGGGCCCGGCGGACTTCTGTGGGGGCAGCGGCCCGGTTACCCTCAGTGCCAGCGGCGGCGACAGCTACAACTGGTCCCCGGCCATCGGCCTCAGCGGCAATACCGGAGCCGCTGTCCAGGCTAATCCCTCCAGTAGCCAGACCTACACCGTCACCGCCTACAATGCCAGCGGCACCTGCTTCGATACCCGTACCATCAGTTTGCAGCGCAACGACCTCGACGTAAGCGCCACGGCCACCGATGCTACTTGCGGCGGCGGCGGAACGGCGACCGCCCTCGCCACGCAAGCAGGAGCGACCTTCGTCTGGAACACCACCCCGGTGCAAAACGCGGCCACGGCAACGGGCCTGAGCCCAGGCACCTATCAGGTCATGGCCACCGACCCGGCCACCGGCTGCCAGGATTCGGTCCTGGTCAATGTGCTTGACGCCCCGGGCACCCTCACCGCGCTGGTCGACAACACCACCCCTGTCAGTTGCCCCGGCGCCAACAACGGCACCGCCTCGGTCCTAGCCCAGGGCGGCAGCGCCAACCTATCCTACAGTTGGGCGCCCGGAGGGATGACAAGCGCGACGGTAAGCGGGATGGCAGCCGGCACCTACACCGTGACGGTCACCGACCTCAGCGATGGGTGCGAGGCTACCGCCACGACTACCATCACCGAACCGGCTCCCATGCAGATAGACGTGGTCGATGTCACCAACCCCGACTGCAATATCTTTGGTAGCGCTACCGTAGAGGCCGATGGCAGCGGGGGACCCTTTACCTACAGCTGGAACACCACGCCGGTGCAGACCGGGGCCACCGCCACAGGCCTGGAAGCGCAGAGCTATAATGTGACCGTGACTGACCAAAACGGCTGTACGGCGGTCCGCACCGTGGCTTTGCCCGGCCCACAGGCCCCGGTGACCCTTTCGCTGGTCAGTGTAGTGGATGCGAGTGCCTGCCTGACAGCCGATGGGACCATTTCGGTGGACGCTACGGGCGGGGGGGGCACCATCAATTACGCATGGGACACCAATCCGCCGCAATTTGGTGCGGTGGCTAGCGGGCTGGTGCCGGGGGCGTACACCGTCACCGCCACGGGCAGCAACGGCTGTAACGATATCCTGGGCGTGTCCTTGGGACCGGTTTGCGTCTTGCCGGTGGAGCTGTTGGACTTTGCTGCGTGGCCAGAAACTGATGCCATTGGGCTACGCTGGGAGGTGGCGGAACCCACTTTGGCGGCGCGCTATCGCCTGGAGCGAGCCGGCCCCCAAGAGCCCTGGCACCCCTTGGCGGGGGTACCCGCCAGTTCGGAAGCGGCATATGGCTACTCCGATCAGGCCGTGAGGCCAGGCATCCGCTACCAGTATCGCCTGCAAGTGATCGACCTCAACGGCGAGCGGCTGCCTTCGGCTACCGTAGAAGCCGGGCTACCGGCTGCCGACTGGGAGGTGGGCCGCGTATGGCCCAATCCGACCACCGACCTGGTGCAGGTAGAAGTGCGCGGCCCGGGTTCTCTCTCCGCCCGCTTGACCAATGCCCTGGGCCAGGAAGTCGCCCGCTGGTCCACCGAACTAGACGGGGCCTGGCAGGTGTTGCCCGTGGACCTAAGCAACCAAGCCGCTGGCATGTATCTGCTTCGCCTGGCTGTGCCCGGAGAGACGCCGCGAATGATCAAGCTACAAAAAGAACCTTGATGTGTATTGAGGTTTTGGTAAGGTGGCCGGTCCGAGAGGGCCGGCCTATTTTTTTTGAGAGAAAAGAGATGAGAGATGAGACTAGCGATGTGGCGATGAGCGACATGCGACATGCGACCTGAGACCGTAGGTCAAACCTTCGTGGTGGAGAAACGATCAGCGACTGAACGACGAGCGACGAGCGATGTGGCGACATGCGACAAGCGACAAACGACTGGACGACGAGCGACTTGAGACCGCCACTCCCTGACCTCCTACCTCCTGCATTCCCCTCAGTGCCCTGTTCACTGAAAACTGCTCACTGAAAAATGTACCTCCGTGCCCTTTGTGGTAAAAAAAAGAGCATCCCTTGGCTTATTCAGAGGGAGCTAATGGCCGGGCGGGGACGCCTTGCCGGGTGAGGGAGAGGGGCAGAATGTGACCTTTTTCATCGAGATACATACGCTCGATGCAGACCACGCGGTGGTCGCGGTCTTCATTGGGGATGGGGGAGCGGTGGTAAACGAGGTATCATTCGTCTGGTTCGGAGAGGTGAAGCACTGAATGGTGACCGGCACCGGTAGCGAGGCTGGTATCGGCCTGGAGGACGGTGCCGAGGCGCTTAGGTGAACCGAAAGCAAGGCGCAGCCGTATTTCCCTATACCCTATACCCTATACCCTCCCCCCCTACCCTCCTAAAACTTCTCCCGCAGCCGGGCGGCTTTCGGGCCATTGAGCAGCAGGCCCAGCCGGGCCTGAAGGTAGGAGCCACTCAACCGGAGGCTGTTGTAGTCGGGTAGAAGGGTGAATTGGCAGCCAAGGTCAAAGCGCCGCCAAAAGATCACCCCTACCTCTCCCCCGATCTGCGGGCTAAATAGGACTGACTCTCCGTCGTAGAGGAGCATCTCCAGGCCGAGAGCCCCGTAGGCGGCCACCCGTTGTGGCCGGGCCTGAAAGCGGGCAAAAAACGGCACCCCCAACAAGAAATGAGGATCCGGCAGGTCGGTGCCCAGGGGTTCAAGCAAGGCAAAATAGTTCAAGCCCATACGCAGCCCAAAGTTGCGGCTCAAGCCCGACTTGAACAGCACCAGGCTGTAGCTCAGGCTGTAGGCGAGCCGGTTGGGCACGCCCACAAATCCCGTCCGGCCCAGGCCGCCGCTTATGCCGTGCTGAACGATCATGGGCAGGTCGGCCCGGATCACCTCAAAGCTTTCCTCTTCACCCACACAGCGGTTATAGCTCCTGACGGCGGCGGCCAGTCGCCCGGCCCGAAACGGCACCCGGTCAAAATCCGCCCATAGCGCCGGGCAGTCCCGGGCCAGGTTTTTCAGCGTGCCTACGTAGCGCCGGTCATCGAAGCGCCGGTTGCCCGCGACCATGCGCTGGGCAAAGATCAGCGGATGTACCTCCCCATCTTTTACCGCAAAAAAAGCCTGGTCATCGGCCTGGGCACTTTGCTGCACCACATACAAGTCCACCCGGCCCAGGGCCAGGGCTTTGGCCAGCTCCCTCCGTTTCACCAGTGAATCGGCCTCGGCTTCCAACGGATAGCTGGCTTCGATGCTATGAAACACCCGCCCGTCATCCATCAGAAAGCCACGAATGTCAACCGGAGCAAAAAAGATTGGTTCCAGGGCCGTGGTCGGCCGGAAATTCAGCCCTGTACGGTAGTCTTGCTCCGCCCGAGCCAATACATAACCAGGCAGGGTGTCCCCAGCCAAGGTCAGCAGGCGGGCCGGGCGCTCACTTTGCTGAGCCCAAAGCGGGCTTACGCCCAAACAAAATGCGAAAAAGAGGGTGAGTAGGCAGCGCATGGAAAGAGATTAATGAAATAAATACAACTTTTCCACTTATCAACTTCAAATCCCCTCTCCAGTTTTTTTCCCAGGTAGGCCTCCCGGCAAATATTTCCTAGACCAAAAACGGCACCACCACGATCGCCGTGACGATCATCAGTAGCAAGGCCAGGATGCGGTAATTCTGGTACCAGGGAAATGCCCTGAGTTCCTGGGTCTCTGCCCGGAAGAGGGCCCGGTGCCAGATGTAAGGCTCGATTTGGGCTTTGTCGGGCGGGGCAGTGGCCAGACTGACCCCAGCTTGAACGCCAAGGCAAACCAACAGCAGCAGCGGGGCCTTATGCAGGTAGTGTACGGCATTGACCGCCGGGTACCAACCATACATCTCGGAGAGCAGCAGAATAAGGGCCAATACAAAGCCGGTCATCAGGGCCACAAAGGCCCCGTTGCCATTGGCGCGGCGCCAGAAGAGACCCAGCAGAAAGACCGCCACCACCGGTGGGCTGATGAACGACAGCACCAGCTGCAGGTAGTCGAAGAGCGAGGGGAAACTTTCGATCTGCGGGGCCCAAAGCGCCGCCAAAACCACCAGGAAAAGGGTGATGATTTGGCCCACCCGCACCAGCTTCTTGCTGTCAAAATCAGGCTTGAGTTTGGACACGAAGTCCATGGTGATGAGGGTAGAAGCGGAGTTCAGGGTAGCGGAAATGGAAGAAGACATGGCCGCCAGCAAGCCCGCGAGCACCAGGCCCAGCAAGCCGGTAGGCAACAGCTTGAACAGCATCACCGGGTAGGTCATGTTGGGGCAGTCGATGAGGTTTTGGCAGACCTCGCCGGTACCGGCCGGGTCGTAGTTGAGGAAGGTGAGGTCGAGGTCAGCATAGAGGTGAATGGCCATCATGCCCGGCAGCACCATGATCAGCAGTACCGGCAGCTTGAGCAGGCCCGCAAAGATAGCCCCCCAGCGGCCGTGGTCCACGTTTTTGGCACTGAGTACCCGCTGCACCATAAATTGATTATTCGCCCAAAAATAAAAGCCCAGCAAAGGCACCCCTAAAAGCAGCCCGGTCCACGGCATGGTGTCATCGTCGATGGGGCCAGCCAGCGACCACATGTAATCGGGGCTGCGGGGCAGGTAGCCTTCGGCATGTTTTAGCTGGAGGGTCGTGTTCAGGGCCTCCCAACTCCCGATCTCATTGAAAGCGAAAGCCGTCAGCAGCACCGAACCCACGATCAGCAGGACCGCCTGGATCACCTCCGTATGCACCACCGAAGACAAACCGCCGGGGATGGTGTAGGCCGCCGCCGCAAAGGCCAGCAGGATGATGATCAGCAGCGAATTGGCTTCCGGGAAGATGATCTTCAGCACCAGGTTGCCCGCGTAGAGGGCCGAAGAAATGTCGATGATGACGTTGCCCACCACCGTGATGAAAGAGAAGTAGTAGCGCGAGCGGCTGTCGTAGCGCCGCTCCAGAAACTCCGGCATGGTGTAGACCTTGGAGCGGAGGTAGAAGGGCAGAAAGAAGATGGCAAAAAACACCAGCACCACCGCCGCCATCCATTCGTAGTTGTAGACGTTGATCCCCGTCTTGTAGGCACTAGCCGCCAGGCCGGTGAGGGTGTTGGAGGAAATGTTGGCGGCGAAGAGCGAAATCCCGACGATGGGCCAAACCATGTTGCGCCCGGCGAGAAAGTAGTCCTCCGAATTTTTTTGTTTGGCCTTGCTCAGGCCGTACCAGATCATCGCCAACACGTAGATGACCATGATGGCGATGTCAATACCCGATAATTCGAAGCTGTCCATGGAGTAGGAGTGAGG
>CAZIVQ010000262.1:0-6091 GCA_964542415.1 uncultured Bacteroidia bacterium
CCTTTCCCGCAGCTCAAAGGCATGGGCATCAACCTCATCGTGGAGCTGCGCACCCCCTACCGCAACGACAACAAGATCGCGGTGCTGCACATCCCCTCTACCCTGCCGCGCTTCATTCCCCTACCCAGCCCCAACGGCCGCCACGATTTTGTCTTGGTCGAAGACCTCGTGCGCAAGCACCTCAAGCACCTCTTTGCCAACATGAAGGTGCGCTCCGTCTCGGAGTTTCGCATCACCCGCAACGCCGACCTCGACCTCTCCGAAGCCGAAGCCGACGACCTGCTCAAGCTCATCGAGCGCGAATTGCGGAAGCGCCGCCTCGGCACCGTGATCCGCCTCGAAGTCTCCAGCGGCATGAGCCCCGAAATCCGGGAATTTCTCAAACAAGGCACCGGCCTCACCGAGTACGATGTGTTCGACTTTCCCACCTACCTCGACCTTTCGGCTTTCATGTACCTGCTTTCGCTCAACTTTCCGGAGCTGAAAGACCCGCCTTTTACCCCGGCCCTCAACCATCGCTTTGTCAAGGACCGCAACGTCTTCAAGACCATCGCCAAAGGCGACGTGCTGCTGCACCACCCTTACGACAGCTTCAACCACGTCGTAGACTTCATCCAAGAGGCCGCCGAAGACCCGCAGGTGCTGGCCATCAAACAGACCCTCTACCGCACCAGCGGCAAGTCGCCCATCGTCAAAGCCCTCAAAACGGCCGTGAACAATGGCAAGCAGGTCACCGCCCTGATCGAACTCAAGGCCCGCTTCGACGAAGAAAACAACATCGAATGGGCCAAAGAGCTCGACCGCTCGGGCGTCAACGTGGTCTACGGGGTGCTGGGCCTCAAGACCCACTGCAAAATTTCGATGATCGTGCGGCAAGAGGGCGACCACATCCGCCGCTACCTCCACGTAGGCACCGGCAACTACAACGCCACCACGGCCAAGATCTACACTGACCTCTCGCTCATGACCTGTGACGAGGGCATGGGGCAAGACGCCTCGGGCCTGTTCAACTTGCTGACGGGGTATTCGCTGCAAAAAGATTGGCAGAAATTTTTTATCGCCCCGGCCACCCTGCGCAAAAACATTTCTCGACTCATCACCCTCTGCATGGAGGCCCACAGCAAGGAGCACCCTTCCCGCATCATGCTGGTGCTCAACTCCCTGGTAGATCCCGACATGATCCGGCAGCTCTACCAAGCCTCCATGGCTGGCATCGAGATCGACCTGACCGTACGGGGGATCTGCTGCTTGCGCCCGGGCGTCAAAGGGGTGAGCGAAAACATTCGGGTCAAGAGCATCGTGGGGCGCTTCCTGGAGCACACCCGCATCTACTATTTCAAATATTACGGAGAATCGCGCATCTACCTTGGCAGCGCCGACCTGATGCAGCGCAACCTCAACCGACGCGTGGAGCTGGTGTTTCCCATCGAGGACCCGCAGATCAAGCGCCGGGTGCGGGGCATCATCCAGCACCTGCTCGATGACGACACCAAATCGCGCTTCATGCATCCGGATGGGGAATGGTCCCGGCCCGATAGCCCCGGCACCTTCAATGTACAAGAGTTTTTGCTGGCGCAGTCGCAAGAGCGCCACAAGGAGGTAGACACCACCATGGTGCAGAAATATTGACCGGAGGGCGTGAACTCATAGCCGATGCGGCCTGCGGGGGAGAAAAGTTCCCTTTATTTTTCTCGCATAAACATGTCCCGCATGCGTCCGGTAATGGGAACGGCGACGCCTTTTTCCAGGTCTTTGACCACAAAGGTAACTTCACCATTGAGCACCTCCCTACCGCTGCCGTGGTTGATCACCCGGTGGGTGAGGGTGATGCTTTTTTCCCCGATGCGAGAAATGCACGTTTCGATGTTCAGGATTTCGCCGAGGTAGGCGGCTCGGCTGTAGTTGACATTGACGTTGACCAAAACGAACGCCAAGCCGAGGTCCAGGAACATGCCCGATTCGAAAAGGCCATGGAAATGGTTCCACCGCGCCTCTTCGAGAAACTCCATGAATTTGTAGTTGCTGACCTGCCCGTAGAGGTCCAGGGCCCAGCTACGAACGGTAATTTTGGTATAGGACTTTCTGGCGGCGAGTTCTTCCATTTTGTTTCGGCAGGAAAAGAATGGCTTCAGGGTTGCGAGCCCAAAGATAGGAAACGAAATGCGAATGAAGGCCACATCTCGCCGGGAGATTCTTATATTCGAAGGAGAAAATCCCGCTTTTTATGGAAATCCGACCCGTTTCTCCCCCGCGTCCCTTGCCCCTCGTCCACCGGCTGATCCTTATGTTCGGAGGCTTCTCCCAGCAGTTTGGCTGGGCCTTTTTCGGTTTCGGGATGATCTTCGCCTGGGTTTTTGTCTTCCAATCTACCCTGTTCAGCTGGCACGATTGGGACGACGCCAGCCTGGTGGCAGCAGTGATCGAAAATGCCTCTAGCACCAGCGCTTCCGAAAATGATTCTCCGGTTTATCGTTACACCTTTCGCTACGAAGTCGGAGGCCAATCCTACCTTAGCCGCTCCTACACCACCGGCCCTTATTTTAGCCGAGGCGATACCGTCGGGGTGCTGTACTTCCCCGACGAACCGGCCACTTCCCGGCTGGTAGAGGGGCGCACGGCCATGTTTGGCTGGGGGGTAGCCTTCGTGCTGCTTTTCCCCCTGATCGGGCTAATCTTCATCTTGGTGGGCTTTCGCAAAAACATGAAAGCCATCGACCTGCTGGTCAATGGCCGCTTTGCCCGGGGGCAGCTCACCAGCAAAAGCCCCACCAACACCCGCATCAACGACCGGACGGTCTACCGCTACACCTTTACCTTCACCGCCAACGATGGCCGCGAATACGAAGCCACCGGCAAAACCCATCGGACCCACCTGCTTGAAGACGAAGAGACCGAGCGGCTCATCTACGCCGAAAGCGACCCCTCGCACGCCGTGCTTTACGATAACATTTCCCTGGCCCCAGAGATCGACCCCGATGGGTACTTCGCCCCCCCGGGCATCTGGGCCTACCGGGTGCTGATCTTGCCGCTGCTCTCGCTGGGCGGGCACGGAGTAGCCCTGTTTATGCTGGCTTAGGGTCAATAAGAAAAATCCTAGTGCTTGCGGAGCTAAATTCTCGGCTTGGGGTTCGATCAGGCGGAGCAGCAATAGGGCCCTCAAAACGTAGGTTATTTCCTCTGTGGGATGAATGGTGAAGCAAAAACTTTGCTTCCTTCGAAATCCATTTATCACTTTAAACCCTGTCAGCGTTCCCCAAAACGCTGACAGGGTTATCAGAATAGCCTCCCAGATGCCGTGTTTCTACCCCAAACTTGGGTACTTCAACGCCTCTTCCAACCCCAAAGCCTTTCCTGCCGGTCCTGTTTCGCTTCGCAAAAGGGATGCCTCCTCCCCGCCCGGCTGAGAGGGAGGACCACACCAAAAAAGGAGTATATTTAGCCTTCGTTCGCCTCTTACTGGTAGCACCCCGGCAAACTCTTTGCTTCCATTTCAGCCCCTCCTCCATGTCCATACGCCTTTTTTCGCTGTGTTTGGCGCTGGCCTTCTGCGCCAGCGCTTGTGGTCCTTCCCTCCGGCCGGAAATGACCCAAGTGGCCGCAGTTCCCGCCGACAACCGCCTTCAGGCCCTCAGCACCGACAGCCTAAGCTCGGTTTCTTGGTCGGCAGCCTTGCCCGCAGGCTGGCAAACGGTCGGCACCATCCTACCCCAGGCCATGGGCCAAGGCCTCACCACCGAAGCGGGAGCCGGGATCTGGCTCGGCGCGGCCCCCACTGAAGCCCTCCTCACCGACTGGACCCATCGCGGCCTGCGCCTGCGCTTCAGTTTTCTTTGCCTTGAAGGCAGCGAACTCATCCTTGGCCTCACCCCGGATATTGCCCTCCACCTCCACGCCCACGATGCGGCCCTGCCTCCTTCCGGCTCGGTCTATGTCCAGGGAGAATTGACCCAGGAAGCGCCGGCAGGGATGGCAGCCGGGCCTGGGCTCTGGCAGACCCTCACCTTGCGCTACCAACCCCCCGTGGTCGCCGAGGACGGCGAACTGCTCCTGACAGCCAGCCTCCAAGAAGTGAGCCTCAATGGCAGCATCCTCTTCTCCGAACTTCCCCTCGCGGGTACCTTTGCCGACCCGGCGCCAGTCAGCTGGCAAGTGAGCCGGGGCCAGGCCGCCATCAAGGACCTGGGCTATCGCCTCGCCCAGGAAACCCCAGAACAGACCGCCCAAATCCTTCGAAACCGGCCCACCATCATGCTGCCCCAGCTCCGCTACCAATATGCCGAAGGCGAGCACAACCGAGTCCCGGCGCTGGGCAGTTTCCAAGCGGAAAAGTCCGGTGCGGTCCAGCAGTTTTTTCCCTCGGACCTCGAAACCCGCCCAAATAATTATGCCATCTGGTACGAAGGGACCTTCACCACCAGCATCGACGCGACCTACCAGTTTGCCACCGTTTCCGATGACGGCAGCGTCTTGTATGTGGATGGGGAGAAAGTGGTGGACAATGATGGCAAGCACGGCATGGAAGAAAAGATCGGGGAAATTTTCCTGGAAAAAGGCCCGCACCAGCTCAGCCTGGGGTACTACCAAGGCGGTGGGGGCGGCGGCTTGGAAGTGTACTACGGGAGTGAGCATTTTGGCCTCGAGCCGCTCAATTCTCCTGTAGAACTGGCGAAAACCGCAGATGCTACCCCTGACACCCGGGCGTATGAACTCGACCCAGCCGAAGAAGTGATTCTCCAGCGGGGCTTCGTGGCTTATCCTGCCTTCGACCCCGAAGACCCTGCCAACCGGCAGACCCATGCCATGGCGGTAGGGGACCCGGCGGAGGTGCATTATGTGTTTGACATGGAGAGTGGCAGCCTGCTTCAGACCTGGCGCGGAGGCTTCATCGACCTGCGCAACATGTGGGACAACCGGGGGCAAGCCCAGACCGCCCTTCCCCTGGCTGCCCCGCTCAACCCTGCTAGCCGCACCAACTGGGCCTGGTTGGAAAGTCCGGCTGAAGCCTGGCCTGACACGGTGCAAGATGAAGGAACCTACCAGTTTGAGCAATACGAGCTAGATGCCGAGGGTCGCCCTACGTTTACCTATCGCTGGGGGCCAACCTTGGTCACCGATCAGGTCCAGCCAGACGAGAATGGCAACCTCACCCGGCAGCTCCGCCTGGAGGGGGCTGCCGATGGCCTCTACCTGGCTTTGGCCCAAGGCCAGCACATCTATCCCCTCGAAGCCGATGGCAGCTACCTGGTAGAGGGGCCAGGCTTTTGGCTGCGCGTGCTGGCTTCGGACGGCTGGGAATACGTGTTGCAGCAGGGAGAAAATGGCGATTTGCTCCTCACCCATCCTGTCAGCGGCAGCGCCACCCTGCGCTATGAGCTGGCTTGGTAAAGCGGCGGGGAAAAAACTGGCAGGAGGTTTTGTGGTCAGCGAATCCTTCACGTCCTTTGTAAAAGCAACACCCGGGAAGAAACCCGCGGGTGGCTTTTCCCCTTTTCTCCATAAAATTGCATTCTCCTTCATGTCGAACCGTCCCCTCATTCTGGTAAGTAATGACGATGGCATCCACGCTCCAGGCATCCTAAGCCTGATCGAAGTCGCCCGCACCTTCGGGGAAGTAGTGGTGGTAGCCCCCGACAGCCCCCAAAGTGGCATGGGCCACGCCATCAGCGTGGGGAAACCCTTGCGGCTCTACCACGAGTCCCTGACCGAAGGCCAAGACGGCTACGCTTGCAGCGGCACCCCAGCCGACTGCGTGAAACTCGCCACCGGGGTGCTGATGGACCGCCCACCCAACCTCATTGTATCGGGCATCAACCACGGCTCCAATTCTTCGGTGTCCAGCATCTACTCGGGCACGCTTTCGGCTGCCCGGGAAGGCTCCTTGCAGGGCATTGCCGCCATCGGCTTTTCCCTTTGCAACTACTCCCACGAAGCCGACATGGCCACCGCCCGGGCCGTAGCGCGGGTCATCATCGAACAGGCCCTGGAGCAGCCCCTCCCTCCCGGCCACCTGCTCAACGTCAACATCCCCGACCGGCCGCTGGCGAAGCTCCAGGGCATCCGCGTCACCCGGCAAGCCAAGGGCCGCTGGGTG
>CAZIVQ010000263.1:0-6078 GCA_964542415.1 uncultured Bacteroidia bacterium
CCATCGGCTCCGACTTGCTGATGAAAATTGCCCCCAAAATTGCGCAGCGGCGCTTTCTTGGGCTCAAAATCTGGCAATACGAAGGCATCGTGATCGTGCTGCTGATCGCCTTGGGGCTCTATTGGGTGATCGATAAATTGGGGGCTTTCCTCATCCGGCGGGTCATTCCCCGGGTGTTTCCCAAGAGCTACCTCAATCCAGCCTTGATCCCTCCGGTGGCCAAGCCGCTGAGTGTGTACGTGGTGCTGCTGCTGGTGCGGGAGTTTTTGCTCCCGGCCATCCAGTTTCCTATCAATCTGGGCAGTTACGTCGGCACGGTATTCAACTTCCTGCTGCCCGTCTTCGGCATTCTGGTGGCCTACCGGCTGGTGGGGGTGTTAGCGAGCTTATCCCGCACCTTGGCCGGAAGAACCGAGACCACCATGGACGATCAGCTCATCCCGCTGGTCAGCAAAATCGCCAAACTGGTGGTGGTTATCTTTGGGATCATTTTTGCCCTGCAAAATCTGGGAGTCAATGTCACCGCTTTGCTCGCCGGGGTATCCATTGGCGGGCTAGCTCTGGCCCTGGCGGCCCAAGACACGGTGAAAAACCTTTTTGGCTCCGTGTCCATCTTTTTGGACCGGCCTTTTCAGGTGGGAGACTTCATTGATACGGGTTCATTTTTGGGCGTGGTGGTCGAAGTCGGCGTGCGATCTACCCGCATCCGAGCCCTGGACGGGGCGCAAGTCTCGATCCCCAACGGTCGGCTGGTCGACATGACCATCACCAACCACGGGGTGAGAACCTACCGTCGCTACGCCACCACCATCACGGTCATGTACAAGACCAGCAGGGAGCAGATCGAGCGCTTTGTGGAAGGCATCCGCCAGATTGCTATTGACCACCCACAATCGCAGGACGATTCGGTGACCGTATATTTTCATGAAATGGGAAATTCTTCCCTGAACATATTCTTTGCCGTGATTTATGCTGTCACCGACTATGGCGAGTGGCTCAAAGCCCGGCAGGAAGTTTTCATCGCCATCATGGCCCTCGCTGAAGAGTTGGGCGTAGAATTTGCCTTTCCTTCTACCTCTGTTTACCTCGAATCCATGCCTGAAAAGGCACTGGATGCTGAAAAAAATAAAGCATGAGCATAACCTCCCGTTCTTTACCCTCGGCAGCCTGACTCCTTTCAGGCCAGCACCTGAACCTTTATCACCTGATTGAGGTTTCACCTGGGGATCGTTCTTAGCTGCTAGTGCTTCCCTTTGGCGGAAGACGTTCTTTTTCTCTGGTATTTCTACTGGAGAATCATTTCAATGCTGGTTGCCATATCGGCCCTTTGTAATACCGCATGTATGGATAGCATATCGGTCGAGCACGTCCTCACCAAGGACGGCTCCTCAACCTTGTTTTCCCCTCGCTTCCAGGAACATTACCACTCCATCCACGGCGCCGTGCAAGAATCAATGCACGTGTTTATCCAGGCAGGGCTCCAAGCCCTGCCTCCAGGCCAGCGTGCCGTCGATATTCTTGAAATGGGGCTAGGTACCGGCCTCAATGCCTTGCTTACCCTGCTTCATGCGGGGGAGCTTGGCATTCGCTATGTGGGGGTGGAGGCTTACCCCCTCAGCGCCGAGCAGGTCGCCTCACTGAATTACCCCCAAGCCCTCGGTGGCCAAGACGCCCGCGAAGGCTTTCAGCGGATTCATGAGCTGCCCTGGGGAAGCCCGCAGCCCCTCACGCCCCATTTTTCTCTCTGCAAAATCGAGGCGGATTTCCTCACCTACAGCCCAGAAAAGACCTTCGACCTCATCTTTTTCGATGCCTTCGCCCCTTCCGTTCAACCCGAACTCTGGAGCGATGAGATGATGGCGCGCCTGTTTCCCATGCTCAAACCCGGGGGCATCTTCACCACCTATTCTGCCAAAAGCAGCGTGCGAAAAGGCCTCATCAAGGCTGGCTTCCGTGTCGAAAAGCTCGAAGGCCCCCCGGGCAAACGCGAAATGCTTCGAGCGCATAAAGAGGGCTAGGCGGTAAGGTGTAGGGAAATTACAAACCCGCCTCCTCGCGTTGTTCTCATCTCTCACCTCTTTTTTCTCATCTCTCATTTCTCCCTCACCGCCAATTCTCCCAGCTTTGTTCATAGTACTGCACCAGGATTTGGCTGCTGAGGCGGTTGGGTTCGACGGGGCGCTCGGCAATGTCGGGCTCGAAGGCAAAAAGCGTGGGCACCACCTCTGGGCTGAGGTAGCGAAAGCTCAGGTTTTCCTGGAACAACCGCTGCTGTAGCCGGGTAGTGGCCTGGGCCACCGGATCCGGGTGCTCGGGTGAAACCCGTGCGGGCTGCTTCAAGGCCAAATTGAACCCCCAAGGACCAAAAGAAGGCACATTTACGGTCATCGGCAGCACCACCGCAAACACCTCCTCCAGGCTGCGGTGGATGCACCAAAACGCTTCCGGCGCAAAATAAGGCGACGTACTCTGGGTGATGATCGCACCGCCGACCGCCAGCCTTTTCTCCAACAAGCCATAAAACTCCACCGTGTAGAGCTTCCCCAAGCTCGGGTGATTGGGGTCTGGGAGGTCAATAATTACGACATCGTAAAAGTCGGAACTATTTTCCACGAATTTGTAAGCATCTTCATTCACTACCTGTACCCGCAGGTCGTGAAAGGCGCTGTCATTCAGCCGGGTAAAGACCGGATGGTCGCGGCCAAGGTCGGTGACCATGGGGTCGAGATCTACCACCGTGATGGCCTCGACCCCGGGCTGCCGGAGCAGCTCGCGGGCAGCGAGGCCATCTCCCCCTCCCAAAACGAGCACGCGTTGGTGCTGCAACGCCAAGGCCAACGGCGCATGCACCAGCGGCTCGTGGTAGCGGTATTCGTCTTGGGAGGAGAATTGGATGTTACCATCGAGAAAGAGGCGGATGTCTTCGTTCCATTTGGTCACCACGATCTGCTGGTAGGTCGATTGGCGGGAGAGCATCACCTGGTCGCGGTAGAGAAATTGCTCGAAGAAGCCGTTTAGGGCAAAGGACCAGATGAAGCCCGCGATGAGCATGACGCTACCGGCGGCACAGACAAGGTGAAGGCGAAGCGGGTGGCGGAGCATTTTTCCAAACAGCCAGGTATTGAGCCAGGCCACCAGCAGGTTGAGCAAGCCGATGGCAAAGGCGGTGCGCATCAGGCCAAAGGTTGGCAGCAACACCAGCGGAAAGGCCACTGAAGCCAGCAGCGCGCCCAGGTAATCAAACGAGAGGACGTTGGCCATGGCATCGCGCAAGTTCTCATACTGCCGCACGATGCGGGTCAGAATCGGAATTTCCAGCCCAATCAAGGTGCCCAATACCGCAATCAGGCAAAAGGCAACGCCATAGAAATAAGGGGTAAGCGAAAAAGCAAAGTAAAGCAGTACCGCCGAGCAGCCGCCTACCAGGCTGAGGAGCAGCTCGAAGATGATGAACCACTGCAACAAATTTTCCCTGACGAAGCGCGAGAGGTAGGAGCCGACGCCCATGAAAGAGAGAAACAGCCCGATCACGATGGAAAAGTGGAGGACGCTGCTGCCCTGGAAATAGCTGGAAATGGTGCTGATGAGCAGTTCGTAGAGAATGCCACAGCTAGCGATGATCATCACCGAGGTGAGCAGCACCGCAATGTCCCGGCGCTGGCGTGAGGGCGAAAAAGGCGTAGCAGGAGCAGATGGCTTCATAGGGAGGCAAAGGTAGCGCCTCAGGGTTCTTGGTGCAATTGGTACAGCAAATCATAGAGGGTGCTGTGCAGGACATCGGGCCGGTCTTTGAGTTCCACTACCCGGGGGTAGAGGGTCAGGTAGCTGCTCTGGGGCAAGTCAAAAGCCGTGAGGTACAGCAGCAGGCGGTGCTCGGGGGTGAGCAGGTAATGCAGGGCAAAGGGTAAAGCGGGCGGCAGCAAGACCCCCACCACGCCGATGACCACCCGGCTCTGTCGCTGCCGGGTAAGCGCCACGGCATCCAGCCAGGCAAAGTAGGGCGTCCCATACTGCTGAGCGAGGGCTTCTGCCTCAGCCTGCTGGAGGCTGATCAGGGCAGGGGCTAGCTCGATCGCCCCTTCTGCCAGCCATTCTTGCAGCAGCACCATCTCTCGAAACCGCTCAATGTCCCCTGCCTGAAGTTGATCAGGGTCGAGCAGCAGCAGTTCCAAGCCGATCTCCTCGGCCTGCTCCACCAATAAGTCGCGCATTTCTTGCTGCTTCTTGACCGATAGGCGCACATCCAAGGAAGGCAGGCGGCGCTCGTCGATGTGCTGAAAAGTAGGGGCCACGAGCACCAGCCGTTTCAGGCCCAGGTTGATGCCTTCGAGGGCAAGGGTAGCCTGCGGGGGGGCAGCCGTCGTGACCCGAGCGAGTTCGCGGGCTTCGCGTCCTTGCCGAAGCTGCCGGGCGAGGCGAGCCCCCCAAACCGGATCTTGCAGCAGGTCGGCCAGGCCATACTTCACCAGACTGCCCGGCTGCGAAAGGCTATCAGGCGGGGGCGCTACCCGCACCAATTGGACCGTGTCTTCGAGGTGGTAGCGCCCCAGCTCCCACATCAATTCCTTGGCGCAAGCCTCCCAAAGCGGCATTTGGGGATAAGCCTGGCTCATGACCCACTGTTGGTGCAGGGCCAGGACGGTGAGCTCCTGTGGAGTAAGCTTTTCCAGCAGGTAGTGGAGGGGACGGGCCAGCGGGGGCGCGGTCTCATGGTCGCGGTGGACATCCCAGAAGCGCCCGGCGTTGGCGTATTTGGCCAGGGCATACAGGCTGTAGGCCATCAGGCCGTGCAGGTAGCGACTGTTGGGGTAGGTTTGGAGGAGTTGGTAGGCATCAAAAAATGATTTTTCATACTGCTGTTGCTGCACCTCCAGCAAGCAGCATTCGAAGCGGCTGACCTGCCGACACCAGGCAAACTGCTGGCTGTCGACCCAAGCCAAAGGGCCGGGCTGGCTGTTCTGCAACCGGGGCAACAGGCGGCGGCTTCGCTCCGCCGGGGCAGGATGCGTAGAGCGCGCTTCCCCCGCTGGAGAGGGCCCGGCTGGCGTCTGTTCAACTACCTCCAGCCGGTAGGCGGCGGGCAGTTGCAGGCGCCCCTGCTCAAAGAAAGCAGGGGAGAAGGCCACTTTTCCGAAAGGGACATCGCGGTAGGTGAGCATCCGCAGGGCCCCCGTCACGCCAGCACGGCCGTATCCCGCTTGCAGGTAGAGCTGCAAGCCCAGGCTGTCGGCTTCTTCTTCTTTCTCCTGCGAATAATAATTTTTGGCCAACACCGCCTCCTGATCCGACAAGCGCCCAAACAAGCCGCTGGTCTGGGCGTCGATGGCCTGGCTGGCCAGGTAGACCTCCAGCGGATGTCGCTGCAAAAAATGGCTGATTTCATGCGCGAGGACAAACGCCAGCTGGGCCTCGTTTTCCAGCTGGGCCAGCAGCCCCATGTTGACCAAGATCACGCCGTTGTGGGCGGTAAAGGCGTTGGGGGCCGGAGAGCGCACCACGTAAAACCGCAGGCTGTCGCGCCAGCGGGGCTGGTCGCGGAGCAAATAGCGGCCGACTTCGCCCACATATTGGCTGAGAGGGTCATTGAACAGGACCTTGCCACTCAGAAAGAGCTGCCGCAAGCTAAAGGTATATTCGCGAATAAACCGCCGCTCTGAGGGAGACAAGTTTCCCCGTTCTCCCATCACTTGGCGCCAGTGCTCATCGCTGCTGAGGTACACCTCCGGGGGGAGGGGCGCTTGCGGCTGGATCCGCTGGTAGCGATCAAAGTCCTGTGCCTGCCCCGGTATCGCCAGGCTCCCCAGCCACCCGAAGGCCAACAGCCACGGCAGATACCCCCGATAGTCCCTGGCCCATCGCCAAGCCTGGATGTTTGGCATAGCATACTTCTTGTTTGATTCGACCCTCGGTTGATCTCTAAGTGAAGGATCAAAAATAACCTGTTCCATCACTGGCTCTTTTCCGATGCCTCAGCGTCATAAAGCCCTCAGATAGGACCCTATCCTTCGGTTTTATTCCTTGATTCATCGAAAAATAGCTGCCTGCTGGTGCGGCTTATTTTCTCTCCTTTACTACACG
>CAZIVQ010000264.1:0-6075 GCA_964542415.1 uncultured Bacteroidia bacterium
CAGGCATTTTTTCGTGGGACAAGTCTGGGACCCGCCTCTGGAGGGGAAAAAAGGCCGAATCTGCCGAGGCAGATGAGGACTTTTTGACGCAGTACCGCGGAAAAAGGGCAAGTTTAAATGGTTAAGAATTTAGCTCTGTAAGCACTAGTGCTTTCGCCATGCAACCGATTATCCATTGGCACCAACAAATCGACCAGAACACCCAGGATTTTCAGGCGGCTTTCGGCCACCTCAGCCCGGCCCAGCTCAACTGGAAGCCCGATCCGCAAACCTGGTCTATTGCCCAAAACCTCGATCACCTGATCGTGATCAACAGTACCTATTTTCCCTTGCTGGAAAAGGTACGCCAAGGGAATTACTCCCTGCCCTTCCTCGCCAGGTTTGGCTTTTTGGTAAATCTTTTTGGCAAGATGATCCTCAAAGCCAGCCAACCCGACCGGCGACGAAAAATGAAAACATTTCCTGTCTGGGAGCCCGCAAGCAGCGAAATCAGCGGGGACATCCTCGAGCGCTTTGCCGCGCATCAGGCGGAGCTGAAACGCGAAATCGAAGCCTCGGCGGGGCTGTTGGAGCAAGGAACGGTCATTCCTTCGCCGGGTAACCGGCGTATTTTCTATCGGCTTGAAATGGCTTTCGAGATCATCGTTACCCACGAACGGCGGCATTTGGTGCAGGCAAAAGAGGTGCTGGAAAGGATAGGATAGGGGTGCCTACGGCGGTAGGGCTCATTTTTTACCACAGATCATGGATTCCGGTCGCAGATCCCCCGGCCAACCGGAGGGAGAAACCGGAAGGGCACAGAGGGGAATGAAAAACGTGGCGTAAGAAGAGCACCGGTCCCGTCGCTCATCGCTTCGTCGCTCGTCTTTCGTCGCTCATCGCTCATCGCTTTGTCGCTCGTCGCTTATCCCATGACTCGCACTCCCCTTTGCGCCCTTCCCAATTCCCCCTATCTTTACCGGCCTTAAGGTAGCTGGGCCGGCAGCGCCTTTCATCGTTGATTCTCACACCCGCATGAAAGTCCTGAAATTCGGTGGCTCCTCCGTCGCCAACCCCGAGCGCATCGCCAACGTCGCGCACATCATCAAAACTTACGTCGATCGGGGCGAACGCTTCGCCGTGGTCGTCTCTGCCCTGGGCGGCATGACGGACCTGCTCATCGAAATGAGCAGCGTGGCCGCCAGCGGCAGCCAAGCTTACCTGCGCACCCTGGAATTCTTTTCCAACCAGCACCGCGAGGTCGTCAACCAGCTGATCAAAGACAGCGCCCGCCACCCGGCCATCATGAACGAGATCGTCGAAGGCCATCAAGAGCTAGGCAACCTGTTACAGGGGCTTTACCTCACCCGCGACCTCACCCCCCGCACCCTGGACTACATCCAGTCCTTTGGGGAGCGAAGTTCAGCCTTCATCCTCTCCGAGGTGCTCAAGAGCAACGGCATCGACGCCCTCTTTGTCAACGCCCGCGAGCTGATCAAGACCAACGACAACTACGGCGCGGCCAAAATCTACGCCGATGAGACCTACGCCAACCTGCGCCGCCACTTCGAGGCCACTCAGGGCCAGGTATCAGTCATCACGGGCTTTATCGCCTCTACCCACGATGGCGTCACCACCACCTTGGGACGGGGCGGCTCCGACTACACCGCCTCCATCGCCGGCTCGGCCGTGGATGCAGAGGAAATACAAATTTGGACCGACGTCGATGGCGTCATGACCGCCGATCCCCGCCGGGTGCGGCAGGCTTTTCCAGTACAGCGAATGACCTACGAAGAGGCCCTGGAAATGTCCCATTTCGGGGCGCGGGTCATCTACCCGCCGACCATCATCCCCGCTCTGGAAAAAAACATTCCCGTGCGGATCAAAAACACCTTCAACCCCTCGGCTGAAGGTACCCTCATCACCGAAACGGCCCCGCCCGATGACAACGCTGTGAAGGGCATCGCCTCCATCGGTGACGTGTCTTTGCTCACCCTCGAAGGGGGCGGCCTCTTCGGGGCGAGCAGCATCGCTGCCCGCCTCTTCAACGTGCTAGCCAACCGCAGCATCAACGCCTACCTCATCACCCAGGGCTCCTCTCAGCACAGCATCTCCTTTGCCGTGTCGCCCGCCGATGCTGAACTGGCCCGGCGCGCCATTGAAGAAGAATTTGCCCTGGAGATGAAGGCCAAGCTTATCCAGCCCGTGACGGTGGTGCGCGACCTCGCCGTGATCGCAGCCATCGGGGAAAACATGAAATCCCGCCCCGGCATCTCGGGCAAGTTTTTTCAAGCCTTGGGCAAAAACGGGGTCAACGTGGTGGTCACCGCTCAGGGCTCCTCGGAGCGTAACATCTCGGTGGTCATTCGCAAGGAGGACGAGGCCAAGGCCCTTACCGCCGTCCACGACGTCTTTTTTCTCTCCAACTACTACACCCTCAACCTTTTCATCGTGGGGGTAGGCCTGGTCGGGGGTACGCTGCTGCGGCAAATCCAGGAGCACAGCGAGTTTTTGCTCAAGCATCAGTTTGTAGAGCTGCGGGTGGTGGGCTTGGCCAATTCGAAGAAAATGGTCATCGACTCCGAAGGCATTGACCTCACCACCTGGAGCGACCGCTTGAAACAGGCGGAACAGGCCTCGGACCTGGAGCAGTTCGTCGCGCAAATGAAAGCCTTAAACCTGCCTAACAGTGTTTTTATCGACAACACCGCTGAGGAGCGGCTCGCTACCTATTATCCCCAGATTCTCGATGCCAGCATCTCGATCTCTACGCCGAACAAGGTGGCGGTTTCAGGAAAATACGACGACTATTGCCGCCTGAAGGAGCTGGCCGACCTGCGTTCGGTCAAGTTTTTCTACGAAGCCAACGTGGGCGCAGGCCTGCCGGTGATCACCACCCTACGCGACCTGATCAGCAGCGGCGACCGCATCCAGCAGATCGAGGGGGTGCTTTCTGGTTCGCTTTCCTTCATTTTCAATTCGTTTGACGGCAGCCGGCCGTTCAGCGCCATCGTGAAGGAGGCACAGGAAAAGGGTTTTACCGAGCCAGACCCCCGCATTGACCTCAGCGGCAAAGACGTGGCCCGCAAGCTGCTGATCCTGGCCCGGGAGTCGGGCCTGCGCATGGAAAGCGAAGACATCGAGGTGGAAAACATCCTGCCACAGGCCTGCCTGGACGCGCCGGATGTGCCCGCTTTCATGGCGGAGCTGGCCAAGGCCGATGATGAATTTGAAACCCGGCGGGCGGCCGCCGCAGCCAAGGGCCAGGTGCTGCGCTTCATCGCCACGCTGAAGGGCAAGAAAGCCTTTATTTCGCTCCAGGAATTGGGCGAGGACAGCCCCTTCTTCCAGCTATCAGGCAGCGACAACATGATTGTCTTCACCTCTGACCGCTACCGCGAGCGGCCGCTGGTGATCAAAGGCCCGGGGGCCGGAGCCGAGGTGACCGCCGCAGGCGTGTTTGCCGAGATCGTGCGCATCGGGTATTACCTCTCGTGAGGGCCAGTTTTTGCCCCTGGGGAAACGGTGCCGTGGCTTTCCAAACTGCCGCCGGGTTCTTGCGCTGGCAGGGTTCTCTTTTCCGGCGCTAACCTGCGATTCGTGCCGAAAAAACCGGGAATTCGTAATTCCTCACAGGCTCCACGTGCCACTTGAGTTTGAAGACAGAAGGCTGTATGTTTGAGGCTGCAAGAAAAACGCCGGGGATTTTTCAGGTTGATGGTCAACACTTTGTTAGGGCTTTGCGTTTCTTCAGGCAGAATCTACTGAACCCAATTTAGCTTACGCTATGCTACGAACTCGCTTATGCTCACTCTGCCTGGGATGCCTACTTCTACTAGGGTCTTGTACCCCTGACCCCGGGACCTACCGGGAGGCAGCCTACGAGCCGGAGCGCTACCTGCAAACGGTCAAGCAACTGACCGATGTAATCGTCCACGACATTTTTTCGCCCCCCGTGGCGAGCCGGATCTATGCGTATCCGGCCATCGCGGCCTATGAGGTAATGCGGCAGACCGACAGCTCGGCCCTCACCTTGGCCGGGCAGCTTCGCGAACTGAGGGCCGTGCCGCCTCCGCCGACCGGGCAGGACATCCTTTTTCCCCTGGCGGCTTTGCAAGCTTACATTTCCACCGGGCGGGCCATGGTCTTTTCTGATGACAAAATGCTCGAATACGAAGTCAATCTCCATCAGGACTACCGCGAAATGGGCGTGCCAGACGGCATCATGGAAGCCTCTATCGCTTACGGCAACGCGGTAAGCGCACACATCCTGGCCTGGGCTGAGGGGGACAAATACAAGCAGACCCGCACTTATCCGCGCTACACCGTCACCACCGAAACTGGTCGCTGGACGCCTACCCCCCCCGACTACATGGACGGCATCGAGCCCCACTGGGAAGAAATCCGGCCCATGGTCATCGACTCGTCCGATCAGTTTGTGCCGCCGCCGCCCGATCCCTTCGACTTGAGCGAAGGCAGCCGCTTCTACACCCAGCTGATGGAGGTCTATGAGGCAGGCAGAAAACTGGACGATGAGCAGGAGCACATCGCCAAATTCTGGGACTGTAATCCCTACGTCTCCAAGCACTACGGCCACGTGATGTTTGCCACCAAAAAGATCACCCCCGGGGGACACTGGGTTGGCATCGCGACCATTGCCTGCCGCAAAACCGACGCGGATTTTTTGGCCACTACGGAGGTCTTTGCCCGCACCACCATCGCCTTGTTCGATGCTTTTATCAGTTGCTGGGACGAAAAGTACCGCTCCAACCTCATCCGCCCCGAGACGGTCATCAACCAGCACTTTGACGAAGATTGGCGTCCGCTCTTGCAAACGCCGCCCTTCCCCGAATACACCAGCGGCCACAGCGTGATTTCGCGGGCCGCGGCGGTCGCCTTGGCCGATTATTTTGGAGACAATTTCGCCTTCCACGACACCACCGAGGTGGAGTACGGCATCGACCCCCGGAACTTCAACTCTTTTTTGGAGGCTTCAGAAGAAGCGGCCATCAGCCGCCTGTATGGCGGCATTCACTACATGATGGCCATCGAAAACGGGGTAGACCAAGGCCACAAGGTCGGGACCTTCGTGGTCGATCACCTTCAGACGCGAGCGGGCCGCAAGGAAGATGCCCCCATTTTTGAGCAGCTGAGCGAGGGGGGGATGGAGGGAATAGGGAAATAGGGAATAGGGGAAACAGGGGAATAGGGGCATAAGGTAGTGTTCTCATCTCTCGCGCGGATTTGCAATCCGTGCGAGCAAGTGCTACCCGGTAAGGGGAACCTCCCTTACACCCTATTCCCCCATACCTTACCCCCTCCTAATTAATCCCGAGCAGCTCGATATCAAAGCGGATGACGGTATTGGGGGGGATAGATCCACCGCTGCCGCGGGGGCCATAAGCCAGGCCGGAAGGAATGATGAGGATGCCTTCGCTGCCGACAGGGAAATATTGCATGCCTTCTTGCCAGCCGCGAATGAGCCGGTTGAGCTCGAAAGTAGCGGGAAAGCCGCCGGAATCGTCGAATACGGTACCATCGAGCAGGCTGCCCTCGTAGATGACCTCGACCTCGTCGGTGGGCCTGGGAGTGAGGCTGCTGCTGCCCGAATCGGTGAGGGCGTAAAACACGCCGGATTCCAAGAAGGTCCCGTCGAAGTTGTTGACCGCAACATACTCTTCGATGATTTCGCGGTCGACTTCGCGTTGTTGTTCGGGGGTGAGTTCGTCGTCGCAGGCGCTGGTGAGCAGCACCAATACTGACAGCAAAAGCAATATGAGAGGGTGTAAACGCATTTTTTTAGAGAAAAGAGATGAGAAATGAGATGAAGAGATGAGCGATGTGGAGACACGCGACAGGGAGAGACAGGCGACTGAGCGATGAGCGACTGAGACTTACCCAGGTAAACCGGGGCATCTTCGATCTGCGGTGATACAACGCTCCATACCTCCGTGGTTACCTAACAAGACGCAAAAGTAAGGCTTGGGGCTGCCTGATGCAAAGAGAAAGGACGGAGAATGGGGGAGTGGGGGATTAGGGGAATTGGGGATTGGGAAAATATCGAATATCGAACAAGGAATCCTGAATGTAGAACCC
>CAZIVQ010000265.1:0-6074 GCA_964542415.1 uncultured Bacteroidia bacterium
TGCTGGTATTGCGTTGGGAAAAATAGAAAAAATATAAGACCTTCAAGCCGAGGCGCGTTCCTCGGCTTTTATACGTTGTAATCCTCCCCCCTTTCCGAGTAATGTTTCCGGCCCAGGACGGCAGCTTTCGTTCCTGTGTCTGGGCAAGTGCTTGCAGAACTAAGTAATTAACCAGATTAAACGCAGACCTGTCCCTGGTAAAACCGGGACCTGTCCCTGGTAAAAATGGGATATGTTTTAGTGGGACAAGTCTGGGACCCGCCTCTAGAGGGAAAAAAAGGCTGAGTCTACCGAGGCAGATGAAGCCTTTTTGAAGCAGTACTGTGGGAAAAGGGCAAGTTTAAATGGGAAAGAAATGGGTTCCGAAAGCACTATTATTTCGTTAATTCCTGGCTGATTTGCCTAAATCTATGTTGTAAGGCATGCAAGAATCTCCTTTCCGGAAAGGCTTTCCCTGGCTGGCCGCTGGCCTGCTCTTGCTCTTGGTCAGTACGGCCCTTTACCTCTACGACCTCGAACGTTCGGAGGCAGACATTCTCAGCGAAGTACAGCGCAGCCTGAACGATGACTTTCAGGCCTGCATCGACCGCTATGCGACCGGGGTTGTCCTGCCCTCCGCCGAAGAACCAGATTGCCAGGCCTGCGCCCTAACCTATGTGCGCATGAGTTCGGGTGACCGCCTCGTGTCCTGGACCAACAATGAGTACCTCCCCACCGAGGCCCGTAACATCAACCGGCTGCGGAATCTGGAAAACCGGACCTTGTTGCGCTCCGATGACGGCCGCCGGGTTTACTACCAATTGCGGCAGCAGAAGGGAGACACGACCCTGGTGATTTTGTTGCCCATCCACCTTTCCTACGAGGTCAATAATGAGTTTCTCCCGCCTTATATCTTCCTCGGCCGCTGGCAGGAACTCCTCTACGGTCACCGGGACCAGCTCTACGCTCGCAACCTCGTGGTCAATACGGAGAGTGCCGATCCCTTGGCTGATGTGGTGGTGTACGATACCCAAGATCGGTGGGTATATGACCTGAGAAACGTGCCGGTGCTGCCCTTCCGATCGGGCATTCGCTATACGGTGCTGGTTTTTATGTTGCTGGGGGGGATCGCGCTCACGGTTTTTCTGCGGATCTATTCGCTCTATCGCTGGCATTATCGCTACCTGATCAACTTGTCGCTTTTCCTGGGGGTCCTGGGGTTGAGGCTGATCCTGTACTGGGTGGACCTGCCAGGCAATTACGTGGACGCGGCCTTGTTTTCTCCCGAGGTGTTGGCTTTTCACGTACTTGCCCCTTCGCTGGGGGAGATGACGCTCAACATTTTCACCGCGGCGGCGCTGATTTGGATCGCCTATATGCACGTTTTCCGCATCAACTTGCTGGTGTACCAGCGCGTGATGCGCAACCAGTACCTGGCCTGGCCGGTGATGTTTCTCACCCTTGCCCTGAGCAGCTACCTGCTGAAAGTCTTCGTCGATATTTTCTACGCCATCAATGTCAATTCACAGATCGACATTGACTTTACCAATCTTTTCAAGGCCGACATTTTCGCCTTCCTGATCCTGCTGGATGTAGGCATCATGTTGCTGTCGATTGCGCTGCTCATTTGTCTGCTGGTCAAACTCAATGTCCTCTTTGGTCGTCGCTACGGCTATCCGCCGGTTTTCTGGGTGTTTCAGGTACTGTCCATTCTGGTGGCCAACCTCTATTTCCATGAGGCCGACTGGGTACTGGCCCTGGTCCTGTCCATTGGGGTAGGGGTGCTGGGCTATACGGTCTATCGCGTGCCCTTCCGACCTATTTTGCACCAGGATTTGCCCAACTACCTGCTGCTGGTGGTGGTGGTTTCTATTCTGGTCACCTATTGCGTGATCTCGGGGGTTGATTTTGGCAACCAGCTTAAGGCAGAGCGGGTGGTGACCCGTATTTTGGGCAACCAGGTCGCCAATACTGCTTTTGCTTTTAACAAGGCCCTCAACAGCATCGAGCGCGACCAAGCGACCATCCTGGAAGAAAAGCGGCAGTCCCGCAGTCTCAACCAGTTTCGGGACTGGCTGCGCGACACCTACGTAGCGCCTAACTTCAAGGAGTTTGATGTGGAGCTCTTTTTCTACGATACGCTCACCAACCGCCGCCTGGACAAGACCCGTGACCGTGAGCCTTCGTTTGGACCCGATGCTGATATCCCGCTGGAAGACCGGGGAGAGCGTATTTTTGAAGACCTTTACCAGCTGCCTAACACCGAAAACAAGTACCTGGACCTCTATGTGGGCCGCTTTTACGTCAAACTCGATCGCCAGGGCAGCGTGCTGGTGATGATGGAGCTTTCTCCGAATGACCGGGAAACCGAGGGCCTCTACCCTTACCTCTCCATGGACCAGGAAGTCTACGAAGACCTGCAACTGGTCAACCAGTTTGATCATGCCATCTACCGCGATGGGATTCTCTACAGCCACCGGGGCAACACGTCTTTCCCGATTTATCTGGCCGATTTTGATCAGTACCAATCCCGGCGGGTGAATGTGGAGGGGGATTATGTGGAATACTTCGAGCCTATCCCCCACGACAAACTGGTGGTGGTCCGCTATCCGCGGCAAACATCAGTGGATGTTTTCACCACCTTTTCGTTTATTTTCTACTTCTATGTCCTCACTGGGCTGCTGATCATCGTGCTGCCGGTGCTGGGGCTGCGGCTGATCCGGCTCAAACGCATCAATACCCAGCTGCCGCTGCGCGCCAAAATTCGTATCGGGCTCTTTGTGATCAGTGTGCTGCCGATGCTGATCATCATCTTGCTGCTATCGCCTTTCATCCGCGATCGCTACAACCGGGAGGCGGAGATGGAATTGCAAGAAGAAGCCGCTCGCATCACCGACCTGATAGGGCAGGACTACCTCAATTTGCGCAACGATCCCTTCAGCCGTATCACCTTGGAGCGGGACTTCCAGGAGCGGATTCGCAGCCTTGAATCGGCCGTGCGCAACGACATCAATGTCTACGACGAAAACGGTCGTCGCCTGGCCTCGACCCAGCCGCTAATCTTCGAGCTGGGCATCAGCTCGGACCTGATGGACGCTGAGGCCTACCAGCTTCTCAAGACCGGCAACTATTCTGAGCTGGTGGTACGCGAAGAAGCTGGCAACCTCGAATACCTTTCTGGCTACCGCCCCATCATCGGCAACACCCCCGAGCCCATCGGCTATGTCAACATCCCCTACCTGGCCAAGCAGGACAAGCTCGACGAGCAGGTGATCAACTTCCTGGCCTACCTGGCCAACATTTACCTGGTGGTCTTCTTGCTGATCAACCTGATCGCGGTACTCATCTCCAGTGCGGTCACCAAGCCGCTGGCCATGATCCAGCAGCGCTTAGCCAGTTTTTCCCTCGGCAACCGCAACGAGCCGATCATCTACGAAACCAAAGACGAGATCGGGTCCATCATTTCTGCCTACAACGACATGGTGGCCAAGCTGAGTGAAAGTGAGCAGAAGCTTTCGCAATCTCAGCGGGAGATGGCCTGGCGCCAAATGGCCCGGCAGGTAGCCCACGAGATCAAGAATCCGCTCACCCCCATGAAGCTGAGCATCCAGCACCTCAACCGGGCTTCGCAATCCCAGTCAGACCAGTTTCAAACCATGTTTCCCAAGGTGATGAAAACCTTGCTGGTGCAGATTGAGTCGCTGGTACGCATCGCTAATTCTTTCCATGAGTTTGCCAAGATGCCTGAACCGGTCAAGACCCGGGTGAGGGTCAACGAAGTGCTGCTGGAGGTGGTGGACCTTTATGGCCAATCCGAAGAAGCCCTCTGGCTGATCGACGTCCCCGACGCAGATTTTTGGACCTACACCGACCGCGATCAGCTCTCCCGCTGCTTCAACAACATCATCAAAAACGGCCTGCAAGCCCTGGACGAAAACGGCATCATCCAGGTGACGATGAAAATCGAGGGGGAATATGTCCGCATCGAGATTTCGGACAACGGCCAGGGCATGGACGAGGAGGTGCAAAAGCGCGTCTTCGAGCCGAGTTTCTCCACCAAGACTTCTGGTATGGGGCTAGGCTTGGCCATCGTGCGCCGCATCATTGAGCATAGCGGCGGGAAGATCTCCTTCGAGAGCACGGTGGGCGAAGGCACTACCTTCCTCATCGA
Organism: uncultured Bacteroidia bacterium; assembly: GCA_964542415.1. Taxonomy (GTDB): domain Bacteria; phylum Bacteroidota; class Bacteroidia; order J057; family J057; genus CAZIVQ01. Next base: position 4,151 of record CAZIVQ010000265.1, read on the forward strand.
ACTGCCCTCTATCGAGCAGCAGGAAGAAATGAAGGGCATAGAGGCCCCAATCCCGTAGGTTTCCGCCGCCCCTAAGGCGGCAAACCTACGAGGTTTTTTGGCACCCCGCACGCCGTCAGGGCTGTCACCCTCCCTGCTTTTGCCCTGACAGCGTTACCCATGCTCAATTCCACCCTAGCGGGGAAGCGTTGTTCATGGCTGGCCGGGATTTCCGGACTGCGGTGCTGGCTTTGGCGTAATCCCGGCCGCCTTTCCCCACCATCTATTTTCAGTTTTTAAGTTGAAGTGGACAATGAACAGTTGCGCTACAGGCGCTGTTTTCAGTTTTCAATTTTCAGTGGACAATGGACAGTTGTGCTACGCTCGCTCTGTTCACTGCTCACTGTTCACTGTTCACTGTTCACTGCCCACTGTCAGCCAACCGTCTGCATGACGACAACAGCCAAGCTTCCTCCGGGGTACTTTAGCGACCCATCAACCCTTATCCTACATCTACCTATGCCCCCCTTTCCCGATTTCCGCGACCTTTCCGCCGTCTTTGTCAACTGCACCCTTAAACCCAGCCCCGCCCCGAGCCATACCGAGGGCTTGATGCGTATTTCTATGCAAATCATGGAGAAGCAGGGGGTACAGGTAGAATTGATCCGGGCCGTGGACCACCCTATCGCCCCGGGGGTGTACCCCGATATGCGGGAACATGGCTTTGAGGAAGACGCCTGGCCCGCGCTGGTGGCGCGTATTCTTGCAGCCGATATCCTGGTGCTGGGTAGTCCCATTTGGCTAGGGGAACGCTCCTCTGAATGCAGCAAGGTCATCGAGCGGCTTTATGCCATGTCGGGACAGCTCAATGAGCAGGGACAGTACCGCTACTACGGCCGGGTAGGAGGCTGTTTGATTACGGGCAATGAAGACGGCGTCAAACACTGCTCAATGGGCATCCTCTACGCCTTGCAGCACCTGGGCTACACCATTCCGCCCCAAGCCGATGCGGGTTGGTTGGGGGCCATCGGGCCGGGGCCCAGCTACCTCGATCCGGGCTCAGGCGGGCCAGAAAATGATTTTACCAACCGCAATACTACCTTCATGACCTACAACCTGCTGCACCTGGCCCGGATGCTCAAAGACCAGGGGGGCATCCCCACCCACGGCAACCAACGCAGCGCCTGGGACGCCGGTACCCGCTGGGATTTTGAAAACCCGGAGTACCGTAGCTAGTGCTTGCAGAGCAAATAAATTGACCAATTTAAACGCAGGCATTTTTATCGTGGGACAAGGAAAAAAGGCTGAACATAGCGAGCTATGTGAAGACTTTTTGACGCAGGACCGCGGAAAAAGGACAAGTTTAAATGGTTAAGAATTTAGCTCTGTAAGCACTAGTGCCCCCCCAACCCTACGCCCCCTTTTTTCGCAAAACCCAGAGAAGGGAACCCTTCCCCTGGTATTTTTTATTCAAGCATTCTCTCCCATGCCCACCTCCTTCGACGCCCTCATCATCGGTTCCGGTCAAGCCGGCACCCCGCTCGCCTTTCGCCTCGCCGCCGCCGGTCAGACCGTAGCCTTCATCGAAAAAAGCCACTTTGGCGGCACCTGCGTCAACGACGGCTGCACCCCCACCAAAGCCTATGTGGCCAGTGCTCGCCGCATGTATGCCGCCACCCACGGCAATGAGCTGGGCGTGGTCGTACCGCCAGGGACAAAAATCGACCTCAAAAAAGTCAAAGCCCGCAAAGACGAACTGGTCCAAGCCTCGGTCCAAGGCATCGAAGAAGGCCTGGAAGCCGAAGAAAACGTCAGCATCTTCCGCGGCGAAGCCACTTTCACCGGCCCCAAGACCGTCTCGGTCAACGGGCAGGCACTGACCGCCGACCAGGTCTTCGTCAACGTAGGCGGCCGCCCGCGCATCCCCGAGGGCTTCGAAGGGGTG
>CAZIVQ010000266.1:0-837 GCA_964542415.1 uncultured Bacteroidia bacterium
CGCTCATCGCTAAGTCGCTCATCGCTCAATCGCTCATCGCTCATCGCTCATCGCTCAATCGCTCAATCGCTTGTCGCTAAGTCGCTCATCGCTAAGTCGCTCATCGCTCAATCGCTCATCGCTGAATCGCTCATCGCTCAATCGCTTGTCGCTAAGTCGCTCATCGCTAAGTCGCTCATCGCTCATCGCTCAATCGCTCTACCCCATGCGCCGTGCGGTGATAAGTTTCCCCGCCTTCGGGGCAAGTAGCGAACCCTTTGCGGTCGAAGGCGAGGCGCAGGCCGCGCTCGCTCATCCACCCAAGCTGCCGGGCCGGGGTGCCGACCATCAGGGCGTAGGGGATGACGTCTTTGGTGATCACGGCCCCAGCCCCGATGAAGCAATGATGTCCGAGGCGAACGCCGCAAATGATGGTGGCATTGGCCCCTACCGTAACCCCCCGCTCGACATAAGTTTCCACGTATTGTCCCTTGCGGACCACCGCTGAACGGGGGTTCTTGACATTGGTAAAAACCATGGAGGGGCCGAGAAAAACATCGTCTTCGCAGATGACGCCCTCGTAGAGCGAGACATTGTTTTGCACCTTGACCTGTCGGCCGAGTTTGACTTGCGAAGCCACAAACACATTCTGTCCCAGCACGCATTCCGGGCCGATTTCGCAGCCGGGCATGAGGTGGCAAAAGTGCCAGATCTTGGTACCAGGGCCGATGAGGGCTCCTTCGTCAATAACGGCGGTTTTTTTTTTTGGGGAATTTGCCCTGGGGGAATATTTGGGTGGAAGAAAAGGAAAGGGTAAACAAAAAAACAACCGTTGTTGGAGGTTTAGGGAGTCCAGCA
>CAZIVQ010000266.1:847-6062 GCA_964542415.1 uncultured Bacteroidia bacterium
GGCGTAGTAATCTGCCATGGGGGAAATATTAGGTTCCAAGAAGAGGAAAGGCCAGGCAAAATAACAGCCTTTGTGGACAGTTGAGGCATCCAGGCAACATTTCTCCCCTCCACTTTTTGCCTCCCGGCCCAAGATCATGCAAGGTAAGCCTGGTTTTTGCTGGGAAAATACCGCGCAGACTTGCATTTTGCTACCACGCTTTTCCACCGCCTTCCTTCTATCTTTCATCCACTTTTCTTCTCCCATGGACTACAGACTAGACCAACTCAAGCAGCTCGAATCCGAAGCGATCTATATCATCCGTGAAACCGCGGCCCAATTCGAACGGCCGGTATTGTTGTTTTCCGGCGGCAAAGATTCCATCACCCTGGCCTGGCTGGCGCGGAAGGCCTTTTACCCCGGGCGCATTCCCTTTCCCTTCCTGCATGTCGATACCGGGCACAACTTTCCTGAGACCATCGCTTTCCGGGACCGCTTTGTGGAGAAAATGAAGGCACGCTTGATGGTAGCCTCGGTACAGGACTCCATCGACCAGGGCAAAGCCGTGGAGGAAAAAGGCCCCAACCCCAGCCGCAACGGCTTGCAGAGCATCACCCTGCTCGATGCCATCGAGGCCAACAAGTTTGACGCCTGCCTCGGTGGGGCCCGCCGCGACGAGGAGAAAGCCCGCGCCAAAGAGCGTTTTTTCTCCCACCGCGATGAGTTTGGCCAATGGGAGCCCAAAAACCAGCGCCCGGAGCTTTGGGACCTCTACAACGGTTTCAAGGCCCCCGGCGAAAACTTTCGCATCTTCCCCCTCTCCAACTGGACCGAGCTGGATGTGTGGATGTACCTGGAAAAAGAGCGCGTTCCCCTTCCCAACCTCTATTTTGCCCACAAGCGAAAGGTTATCAACCGCGGGGGCGTCCTGATCGCGGAGTCGGAGGTCAACTCCTTGGTCGAAGGCGAAACCTATCAGGAGATGACGGTCCGCTTCCGCACCATCGGCGATGCGAGTTGTACCGGGGCCTTCGTTTCTGAAGCCGCCAGCATTTCAGAAATCATCGAGGAAGTGGCTGCGACCCGCACCACTGAGCGCGGCGGCCGCGCCGATGACAAGCGCTCCGATAGCGCCATGGAAGACCGGAAAAAGCAGGGGTATTTTTAATAGAGTATGGAGTATAGAGTATGGATAGGCGCTGCGCGCTGGCTAAGAAGCAGAAAACGAAAGCCGTGTCCTCCCCTACACCCTATGTCCCTATGCCCTTTCATATAGGTGAGACTTGTTATGAGCAGCGTGTAGCGACTACCAGTTTAACTGCTGGCAGAATTTTTGGAAAAATCAGTTCGTTCTATCCCTGGGACCATGCCAAGGCTTGATCTTTGCACCAGGCGAAAAGAAGCCTGGTGAAAAGTAGCCGGGCATTTCATTTGCTTTGTGAAATAGTTTATCTTTCCCAAAGATTATCCGGCCCGAACTTATTTTTGCCATGAGAAAGATTTACCTCTCAGGGGTTTTCACCTTATTTCTGCTGTGCCACGGTTTCTGGCTTTGGGGCCAAGCTTCCGAGCAGGCGGTACAGTTTCGCCGGGGGGCGATCGAGCTTTTGCGAGATACGACGGACTTCCGCACGGACCGGGCGGCTTATGAAGGCAGCCTGTACCAGGGGCGGTATCAGGTATTGCTGCAATGGACCCAATTGCCGGATAGCTCACAGCAGGCAGAATTGGCAGCAGCAGGGATCAAGCTGCTGGACTACTTGCCGCCCCGGACCTACCTGGCCAGTGTACCGGGCGATCTGTCCCCGGCTCGCTTGGCCGCGTGGCCGATCCGGGCCGTGGAGCCCTTGGCGGCCCGCTGGAAGTTAGACCCTCGCCTCGACCATGAGTTGCCCCCCTGGGCCGAGCCCGAGCCGGGAGTGGCCGCAGTCATCGTCCACTTTTATGCCCACCTCCCCTACAAAGCCACCCGCGACAGCCTGATGTACCATACTGGGGGCACCTTTCTCATGACCGACCAATACGAGCCAGGCACGCAGCTGAGTGGCCGCATAGACGCTGACCGGCTCGAATGGCTGGCTGGGCTGCCCTACGTGGCCTTTGTGGCCCCGGTAGCCCCTCCAGCTACCCTCGAAGCTTCGCCCCATGTGGCCCAGCTCCGGGCCTCGGGTTTGCCTGCCGGTCTGGTTGGCAACCAACTGCTCAGCGGGGCCGGCATCCAGGTAGCCATCGGAGACGATGGGGTGGTCGGGCCGCACATCGACTTTGCGGGCCGTCTCGCCTCGGTCAATACCACCACCGATGGCGGCGACCACGGCGACCATGTGGCGGGCATCCTGGCGGGAGGAGGTAACTTCGCGCCGCGCTGGCGTGGCCTTGCCCCTGGGGCCGACCTCCACATTTGGCGCAGCTGGATGGTCTACCAATTTCCCCAAGCCTACACCCAAGACGACATCTGGCTGACTTCTCACTCCCTGGGCAATGGCTGCAATACCGGCTACAACAGCCTCGCCCGTACGGTCGATCAGCAAAGCCGGACGCTTCCGGCATTGTTGCACGTGTTTTCTGCGGGTAACAGTGGTGGAGGCAGTTGTGGCGGCTTGACTGGAGGCTGGCGCACCCTTACCGGGGGGATCAAAAGCGGGAAAAATGTCCTCGCGGTAGGCTCGCTCAACGATCGCGACCAGCTCAGCAGTTACAGCAGCAAAGGCCCTGCTACCGATGGCCGGATCAAGCCCGACCTGGTGGCCCCTGGAGAAAATATCCGCGCCACCGGCCCCAACCATAGCTATAACCTTAAAAGCGGCACTTCCATGGCGGCCCCGGCGGTGACCGGGGTCTTGGCCCAGCTCTATGAGTCCTACCAGCTTCTCCATGGCGGGGCCACCCCAGACGGGGCGTTGATCAAAGCGTTGTTGCTCAACACCGCCGAGGATCTCGGAAATCCCGGGCCGGATTTCCAGCATGGCTGGGGCCGGGTCAACGCCCGCCGCGCCAACGACCTGCTCCGGGCCGGGCGCTTCGTCCAAGGCAGCGTAACCCAAGGCAACAGCCAGACCTTTCCCATCACCGTGCCGTCAGGAGTAAACAAGCTCCGGGTGATGCTCTACTGGCATGACCATGAAGGGGCGCTCTTGGCAGCCAATGCCCTGGTCAATGACCTCGAACTGCGCCTCGTCGATCCGCAGTTTACCTGGCATGAGCCCTGGAAACTCGATCCCGGAACCAACCCTACCCCAGCCAGCTGCGATGCCCCGGCCATCCGCGGTGCCGACCACCTCAACAACGTGGAGCAGGTCGAACTGCTTAACCCGCAAGCGGGAAACTATGCGATGGTGGTCACCGGGGACCAGGTGCCCATGGGGCTGCAGGAGTTTGTGGTGGTTTATGATTGGGAAATGAAAGGCGTAGAGCTGACCTACCCGCGTGGGGCCGAAGCCTGGGTTCCTGGAGAAACGGAATACCTACGCTGGGATAGCCGGGGCTTTAGCGGGACGCTTACCCTGGCCATGTCCACCAACGGAAGTAACAGCTGGCAGCAGCTGGGCACGGTTAATGCCAGCAACAGCCGCTTTAGCTTTACGGTCCCCAACAACGCCAGTAGCCTCCGTTTTCGCCTCAGCGGCAGTGGCATCGCGCCTTTTACCCAGCCCCAACCGACCACGGTGCTGGGGGTGCCAGATGATTTTCAGGCGGATGACTTGTGTCCGGGGGCGGCTCAGCTTAGCTGGGAGGCGGTGCCCGGAGCGGGCAGCTATGAGGTGCTGAAGTTGGGAGAAAAATATTTTGAGCCGGTGGCGAATACCAGCGGGACCACGTTCCAACTGCAAGGGCTGGACCAGGAGGAAGCTACCTGGCTGGCGGTGCGGGCGATCAGTCCGCAGGGGAGGCCCGGCCGCCATAGTGAGCCGGTGGATTATGTGGCCGATGGCAGCGGGCAGTGCCCCTTTGCCGCCAGTGGCATCAGCCAGGTGCTGAGCCCGGGCGGAGACCCTTGCCAGGTAGTTGTCCCTGCGGTATCTGTTCGCCTGTTCAACTACGGTCCGGTGGACCTCACGCAGGTGCCGGTCTACTACCAGCTCAAGGGCGGTCCGGTGGTGCAGGAGTGGGTGCCCAATTTGCCCACCGGAGGAGAGGTAGATTATAGCTTTCAGACCTTGCCCGGCCTGAGTGGCCCCGGGGATTATGAGCTGGACGTTTGGCTGGAGGGGGGCGATAGCAGCCCCGCCGATGATTCGGTCAAGCAATATGCCTTTGCTTATGCCCCGGTGGTGCAAGATTTTCCGTACCTCACCTCCTTCGAGCAGGGCTCGGCAGGCTGGCAGGTAGCGGGGACGAATGCTTCTTGGGCCTTGGGCGTGCCCAATGGCAGCGTGATCGACCGGGCCGCCGGAGGGGACCAGGCTTGGGTGACCAACCTCAGCGGCGCGTACAACAACGACGAGGCTTCCTACTTGCTTTCGCCCTGTTTTGACCTGAGTGGATTTGGGCAGAATCCGGTTTTTTCCTTTAGTTTGCGCTATGAGCTGGAGAATAACTACGACTTCTTAGCGGTAGAATACAGCGAAGACGGGCAAAGCTGGAACCAGCTGGGCTCCACCCAAACCGGATTCAATTGGTACAACCACAGTTCTCAGCGTTTCACGGGGGATGGCAACCGCGAAGCTTGGCGGGTGGCGAGCTGCCCGGTGCCGGTGGATGACATGAATGATGCCTCGGCGGTGCGCTTCCGTTTCGTGATGGAAAGCGACTTCTCGGTTAACCGCGAAGGGGTGGCCATCGACGATGTCCACCTGCATGCCTCCGCACGGATTTATGCGGGGCAGGCAGTGGCGGAACTGAGCATGCCCGTGAATGGCAGCGGTTGGCAGGCGTTTACCCACAATGGACAGCTGTTGGCGGCCATTAATCCGCAGGGGCAAAACCTCGGCCCGGTGGGGCTGGATGTCCATGTCCACAACGGGGCTCCCCGGCACATCAGCAGCAAATATTACCACGATCGCAGCTGGGTGCTGCAAGCGCAGGGCTTTAGCAGCCCGGTGCGGCTGCGGCTTTATTATCCAGACAGCGAAGCCTGGAAGCTCTTTTCAGCCAACAATTGTCAGGGCTGCGCCAACGTAGAAGACCTCTATCGCATGGGGATCACCCGCTACAGCGGGGCCTTCGAAGACGATGCGGTGGCCAACAACCTTGACCAGCCTTCCTTCTACCTGGACCCGGCCACGGTGACAGTGGT
>CAZIVQ010000267.1:0-6059 GCA_964542415.1 uncultured Bacteroidia bacterium
TCGTTTTCGCAGGGCCTGCCGCAACAATTGACTGGCGGCCCGGGGCAGAACCGGCCGCGAGGCCGGGGCAGGAGCCGGCGGGAGGGGTTCGGGCAAAGGCGAGGGCTGGTAGCCCGCCCGCAAAGTCAACACACTGCTGCCCAAGGCTTGCCAGAGCTGGAGCCCCTCATTGCCCGGAGCCCTCCCCGCCAATTGCTCCGGCAACGGCGGCAACGCCGCCCCCCGGGCCAACCCCGTGGTCGCGATGCGCAGCAAAGCAGGGTAGTGGTGCATGGGGAGGGGAAGAGGTGAAGACGGGAAGAGGGGAATTGGTGGAGAGGTGAAGAAATGTTTAGGATATAGTTCAATCGGGTTGAAGAGGAGAAAGATTGATCTAAGGAGCGCCTTTTCGCCTATTTGACGTGTTGCCAGAACCAGAGCCCCTTACCTATTTACATTTTTGACATCTTGAAATCTTGACCTTTTGACTTTTTGACTTTTTGACATCTTGACCTTTTGACCTTTTACCCCTCTCAACACGGACTCCAGTACCCCTCGAGTTCGGCGGCGAGGGGGAAGAGATAGCGGCCGTCCCATTCGCCAAAGATCCCGATGGGCTCTCCCCCGCTGATGGACAGCAGGTCCCAGTGGCGATGAAAATCCGGATGCAGCGGCAGGGCATGCTCGGTTTGATCGGCTACATACCAGTGGCCACTGCGGCAAAAGGGCCGCAATTGCTCCACCCGGAAAGGGAACTGGAAAAGAAAGGGATGCTCATTTAAAGCCGAGGCGTAGGTCTGGAAAAAAGCAAAAAAGTCCGTTTTCCCCGCCGGAACCCGGGCTTCTTCCGCCCATTGGGTAGATTTGAGCAGGCCGCGCAAGGGGCAGGCACCGGGATAAAAAACGGCTTCGCCTTGCCAGACCTGCCCGGCTTCAAACTGGGTGTCGAAGCCCTGTGGCCCGACGGCAAACTCCAGCAGCAGCAGGTAGCGGCCCGTTTCGAGGCCGCGCAGCCAGGTGCGTTGCAGATCGAGCCGGTCCTGCAGGACCACCCTTCGCCCCAAAACCTGCCAGTCGTCATAGATCCCTTGGGTGGCGAGCAAGTCGGCCTTGCGCACATACAACCCCGCCATTTGCCGCAGGCTGTGGGTCAGTTCGGCCGGCAGTTGCTCACTGCGGCGCAACCCCCGGGCAAACAGGTAGAGCATCCCCAATTCTTCCGGCATATACTCCTCCCAACCAGGGCGGCGCATTTGCTCACAAATCCGATCCATCCACTCAGCCACCCCCGGCAGCTGGGCATCGACCATGCGGGCCCGCTGCTCCTCCCAGTAGGCTTCTCCCTGCCGGTAAAGCTCTGCGGTACCAAGCTGGGCGGCATCTTCCAGCCAGCGCTCCAGTTCGTCCAGCCCGGTACACATCCGGCGCCAGCGCTCAGCTTGGCGCCCGCTCAATTCCAAAGAAGCCAAGTCCCTGCGGGTTACCATAAAACGCCTAGTTAATTTGCATGAAAAATTAGCAAAAAATTCTAATAATACCAATATTTTTACTTATTCAACCTCCCAAATACCGCCACATCAGCTCGCTTCCCCGGAGCAACTTGGGCTCGAAGTCCTGCAACATTTGTAAACGAGCCGTGTTTCGCACCCGCGTGTTGTGGCCGGTCGCTTTGTGAAGCAACACGTGCAGGCGCTTGTAATAGTACACAAACAGCCCAATCCGCTCAAAGTGGGTGGCGAGCGATTCGTAAGAAAACAGGTTGCCTTCCCGGCCCACCGCATCCTGCCCGTGCATGATGCTGTTGCGCAGCTTGCGCAGTTGGTTGATTTCTTCTTCTTTGCAAAAAAAGATCCCTTCGGCCCAGGCAAAGCGCAGCAACTCCTGGATAGGAAACACCTGAAAAGGACTCAGGGCCTGCATCGGCTCTATCCAATTGGTTTCCCGGGTGTATTTCTGGTGCTGCTTGAAATAATGCGGGTCGTCGCTTTTGGACGAGTAGAAGTCGATCATGTCCTCATTGACCTTGCCTTGGAGCACTAGCAGATCCCGCAGTTTTTGCTCAAAATCCAGCAAGAAAGCGTAGTAGTTCATCAACACCACCGGCTTGTTGTAGTCGGAAATGTGGACCACCCCTGCCAAGCGCTCATGGTCTTGCACGAAAAGTACATTGTGGCCTTTGAGACGAAACTTGCTAAGGACATTTAGGTCAAAAATCGACTGTCCCACCTCCACCGTATGCTCGGGTTTGATGGCTTTGGGGCCTTCGAATTCATCCCCGATCAGCTCGTAGTAGGCCCGGGGATTGTCGATACAGGGCAACTGCCCGATACGGAGCAATTGGCAGAATTCGCGGCATTTGGCTTCCTGATCGGCATCGTAGAAGATCAGGTCCGATTCCATGATGTCGCGAAAGACGAGCAGATTAGGGCGCATGAGGGCAGGTATAGGGATTAGGCATCGGGGGCAAAAGCGGAGGTTATTGGGTGATTAGGCCAGAAAAACCCCAAAGATTGCCCTGGCAAAAGAGACAAACGTCCCTTTTGCAAGGCACAAGTTAACCAGAAATGCGAATATGCGACATCGGTTAATGAGGCCCGGTTGCCATTACCTAAGCACCTCCAAGGCCCGCTCCAGCATGGTGTCGGTTCCATTGTTACGGTCTGTGGGGCTGAGGTCAACCTGTAAATCGGGGGGGATGCCGTCCTCGACGTTGAAGCCATCAGGGGCAATGAGTTGGCTGGAAGAAACCCGCAAAAACCAGCCGTTGGCCAGCTCGGTAGAGGCCGGCAGCCCGCCGCCCCCGCCGGTGGTGTCGCCCAGGTGGGTCACCTGCGGCAGGTCCCGCATATACAGCGTGAAGAGGTTGGCTGCGCTGTAAGAACTGCGGTTGGTCAGCAGCACCACCGGCTTGGTGAAGGCGGTATCGCCAGCCGGCTCCAGCACGATGTCTTCAAACTCAGTAAAGTCCTCGTGGCCCGGCCCGCTTTTGTAGCGCTGCCGCCCTACCACACGCTCCTCGTTGAGGAAGCGCCCGGCCAAGCGACGGGCATTCTCCACTGATCCGCCCCCATTGTCCCGGATATCGATGATCAGGCCCTTGGCGTTTTCAAAAATGGCCACGATCAGGTCGATGTCGCGGTTGGAGAAGCCGCGCGAAAAAGCCGAATAGTACACGTAGCCGATGCTGTCGGGCAGGCCGGCCACTACAAACGGACCGATGTAGCGTTCGCGCTGCTGGAAATAGTTACGCTCCAGGAGGTCGTAGTCGAAGTTGGAGGGTGAATTGAGGTACCAATTCCAGTTGCGGGAGAGGTCGAAAGGGCTGCGCAGGTTCACGTGCCCGTCGCGCAACTCAAAGAGCATGCTGTCGAGCAGGTCAAACAGCTCCACCGGCCCCGTTTCGGGAGTAACCCGGGGCCGGTAGCGGGCGTAGCTCTGGTCCCAGTCGATGCCTTTGTAGGCGAAGAAAGCGTACTCCCGGTCGGCAACAGTCCAGGCTTGCTCGAAGATGGCTTCGGGATCGTCGCTGGCAGAAGGCGGGATCAAGGCTTGCTCGCAAGCCGTCAAGCTGGCCATCAGGCCCAGGCAACCCAGCCAAAAGAAGCGGAAGCGATTCATGGGAACAAGGAATTAGAGGCGAAAAAGGAGGGACAAGTAGAGCCCTTGGCTGGCCCGCGCCAAGGGGTAGGTTTCGTCGCTGAGGGCGTAGAAGTCCCATTCGTAGGTGAGGCGCCAATGGTGGCGCGAAAAAGGCCCCAAGGGCCGGTCGAGGCTGAGGGCCGACCAGAGGCGAAAGGCGCGCCAGGGAGCGGCAAAGCCCAAGCTTTCCTGCGAGGAAATGTTGTAGGCGGGTACGGCATAGAGGTAGCTCGTCACCGGCAGGCGCAAGCGCCAAAGCACCCGGTTTTCCTGCCGCAGGAACCGAAACCGATAGGCCAGGGCCGCGGCGAGCTGCAGGCTGCCCACGATCTCCATGTGGGTCTGGCTATTGGTCAGGCGGGGGTTGTAGCGCACGCTGGTCCAGGCGCTGAGGTCAGCCCCGAGGTAAGGCCGGACACGGCCCCCCAGCAAAGAGTCCAGCCCAAAGAGATAGCTGTAGTGGCCTTCTCCCCCCGAATGATGAACCAGCGATTCGCCATGCGCGGCCCGCAGGCGGCTGTAAAATCCCCCCGCGAAGCGGCCTTCTTCCAAAAAATGGGGACCGAAAGTCTGCCAGCCAAAAGCCATGCCTGCCCCCGCACCCGTGTAGCGGGCGGGGGCCATGCGCTGGTCCAGCAGGGTGTGCCAGGAGCCGCTGAGGGCTTGGATAAGGTAACGCTCGCGCTGGGCGAGCATGGCTTCGCGCTTGGCCAGGCGGCGTTCTCGCTTGGTCAGGGAAGAATCGGGCTGGGCTTGCATCCCCCCTACCCCGCCCCATGCCAACAGGCAGACCAGCCAGATGTGCAGTCCAGGTAGTTTCATTTTCGCAACGTCTTTACATAAGCGGTGGCAGCGGTAATTTCTGCTTCAGTGTACAGCTCCCCATAGGCCGGCATGGTCTTTTTGCCCTTGACCAGCAGGGTGTGCAATTCCTCGTCGTTTAGCTGCGAAACGGTGAGGTTTTTGGCCCCAGAACCTTGCTTCATGCCCTGGGGACCGTGGCAGACCACGCAGTTGCGTTCGTACAGGGCTTTTCCGTGGGCCAGTTGATCGTAGTCCGCTGCGGCAGGGTCGGTCACCACGCTGGCAATCTCGGTATCGACCACCCCGATTTTGTTCATTTCCGACAGGCCATACGCCCCGATGATCAGCAGCACCGAAAGGGTGGCGAGCAGCTTATTCGCTTTACGAAAACCGATCACCGCAACCGGTATGGCCGCGAGGACCACGAGAATTTTGACGATATGCAGGACATTGATCTCCGCGATCATGAACAACATCCCCACCCCGGTGAGGAGGAAAAGGGCGCTGATGATCATTTCGGGAATGCGGGTACGCTTGGTGAAGGTCGCCAAGGTCTCCGCTCTGCCCATGAGCAGCAGCACGAGCTTGACGAGGTAGAGCAGCAAAAATAAGATGACGACCAGGCGGTGGGTATGAAGCAGACCAGTGTACATGAGGCGACTATTTGGGACGAAAATAGAAAATCTTTCGTTGTCCCCTGCCAGACTTCCGGAAAAAAGAAAGGTCCTTATCTACAGGGAGAATGACCGTGCCAGCGTGGAAAGGTTGCGCCTAAGGATCCCTTCGACTTCGCTTCTCTTTTTTTCTCCCGCGCCAATTTGCAATTGGCGCGCCCTACACCGGGAATTTGTCATTCCCGAGTTCGCCCATTGAGCCCGCGGGGAATTACAAATTCCGGCTTTAATCGGCACTAATCACAGATTAGCGCCGGGAAAGGGGAAATCCATGAAGCAATTCTTGGGTGGAAATGCGGCATCTGAAAGGCTATTCTGATAACCCTGTCAGCGTTTTTGGGAACGCTGACAGGATCTAAAGCGATAAATGGATTACGAAGGGAAGAAAGAATTTGCTTTCGGGCTCAGGCGTCCTGAGTAGGCAGGTTGAGGAAACTGATGGTGGTCTCATCGGAGAGGAAGATTTCCTCGTCTAGCGCATCCATCTGCCGGTCGTTGACGAGCACGAAGAGGGATTTGTTTTGAAAGGCGTCGATGGCAAGCCTGAGCTGGCATTCCGCATCAAATGTGAGCGGCACGGCCCTGGCTTGGGGCGCGTTGTCTTCGTTGGCGGCTCGCAGGAGTTGAAGCAAGGGAGAGGGGCGTTTCCGTTTTTCCCCCGCATCGTGATAAATACGCATGCGAATCAGCTCCCGTACCGAGATCAGGTCTCCCGGCACTTCGAGCTGTACGTGCCGCAGGACTTTTCCACGCACCGAGGCGTCGGAAACCAAAATTTGTCTGGGCATGGTTCGTGGGGGTATGATTATCGAGGTGAAACAGGCAATAACGATTGACCGGGAACCGCGCAGGTCCCCTAAAAACGAAGGCAGGGTCTGAAAAGCCCCGAGCCCACAGACAGGGTACTAAGCTGGACTTTAGCCATTAAGCAATATTAGAAACGATGATCTCCCAGAGGGATCG
>CAZIVQ010000268.1:0-4383 GCA_964542415.1 uncultured Bacteroidia bacterium
CGCCGACAATTCCACGTGCGTTTGCAGGTCGTAGCGTTCCAGGCCGCTTTTCACCCCCATGTCGTAGGTGTACATGGGATAGGCCGGGGCCGGAATAGCCACTACCTCGCCGGGATTGGCCAGCACGAAGGAGCTGACCTCGATGATGGCCGAGGCCCCGGCCCCCATCGCGATTTGCTCCGGCGAAATCGGGCAGTGGAAGAGGTCGCGCGACAGAAAATTCGCCACACTTTCCCGCACCTCCGGGTGGCCGGTGGTGGCGGTGTATTGAAACACCCAGTCCGGGATAGGCTGGGCCCGCATAATGGCCTCCAGCTTAGCCTTGACCCGGGGGATCATGGGGCTGTTTTCTGCCACGTTCAGCGGAAACTTGCCCTGCGGGTTGGTGGCGGGGTCGTAGCGGTCCTGGGCTGCCTCCATGAAGAGGTCCATGTCCGCGCGGGCGGCGTTTTCGGCGAGGGAACGGCCTTGGGCAGAAAGGCTGGCAAGGGCAGCGTCGGTGAGTTGGGGCATGGTCGGGTGTTTTGGTACAAAGCACGGCTTTTGGTGGGTGCAGTGCAACCCTAACCACCAGCCCACCCTGTCAGCGTTCTCCAAAACGCTGGCAGGGTAGCCTGTTCAGTTTACGAAACAAAAAACGGGTTGCATTTTCAGCTCTTGGGAGGAGCAAACCCAATGCGGGATGCTTTTCAAAATTTCCATTTCACGCGGGCTATCTTCCCCCCCGATGAGGGGGATGGTAAATTTTCCCCCTCGCCAAGCAGCCCGCAGGTCAGGCATAGCCCCGCAAACCCGACCCCATCGGGGGTCGCATATTTGGTGTGCGGGGTCGGATTTGGGATTCCGATAACCCTGTTAGCGTTTTTGGGAACGCTGACAGGGTTTTGACGTGAATAACGTTTGCAGGAATTGCTTCACCTCGATCAAGCGAACAACCCTGACCGCGTCGGCGGGGAGAGGCCACCGCCTGGGGAGTGGCGAAGGGGGTTGAGAATTCTTTTTGTTGCTATGAGGGCAGCTGCTGGCGCAACAGTGGGAGCAAAACCGTTGCGGTTTGCGTGTATTTTAATGAAAGCTTTACACAGGCCTAATGCTGGTGCTACGCTGGCCTATTTCCTTGTAGTGTATGCCTTCTCCTAATCCATCATCATGTCTGAGCTGGTAAGTAAATCCGAATTTATCGCTGCCACGCCGCTTGGGAAGCTCAAGCTGGGCGGGGCGGCGGGTCCGCTGATGAAAATAACGGGCCTTACGCGGTTCAATCACCTCTATGAAGCGCTCGAAGGCCTCGAAGGCCTGGCCTTTATCGAGGCGTTTTTCCAGGTCATGGAGATCGAATGCCAGTTTGAGGCAGAAGAACTGGCCCGTATTCCGGCCTCAGGGCCGTTTATCACCGTCTCCAACCATCCCTTCGGTTTGCTGGACGGCATGTTGCTGCTCAAGCTCATCGGGCAGCGCCGCCCGGACTACCGGGTGATGGCCAACTTTCTGCTGCAACATGTAGCCCCCCTTCGGGACAATTTTTTTGTCCATGACCCCAAAGTAGACGACCCTGATGGGGTGCTGTATCCCCTGCAAGCGGGTAGTCCCTTGGGGATGTTTCCGGCAGGCGAAGTTTCCACCTTGCAACCCGGCTCCCGCACCGTATCAGACCGGGCGTGGCAGCCCCAGGCCCTCAAGCTGATCAAAAAGGCCGGGGTACCGGTGGTGCCGGTCTACTTTCAGGGCGGCAACAGTGCCCTGTTTCACATCATGGGGCTGTTCCATCCTTCGCTGCGGAGCGTGGCCCTGCCATCTGAAGCCCTGCGCAAGCGTCACGCCCAGATCCGGGTGCGGATCGGTAGCCCCATCCCGGTCAAAGACCAGGAGCGGCTGGGCTCCGCCGATCGACTGGGCCGCTACCTGCGGGCCCGCACCTACTCTATGGGCTCACCCCTGGCCGTCCACAAGTTTTACGCGCGCAAGTCTCTCAGCCGGTCCCAATTGCCTGAGCCCATCGCTGCGCCGGTGGCTGCGGACTTGCTCCATGATGAAATCCTCCGCCTGGAACCCGGGCAGCACCTGCTTTGCAGCCAGGGCGAATTCGACGTCTACCTCGCCGAGGCGCGCCAAATTCCCCACCTGCTCAACGAGATCGGCCGTTGCCGTGAAGAGACCTTCCGCCTCGTAGGCGAAGGCACCCAGCGCGCCCTCGACCTCGACGAATACGACCTCTACTACAAGCACCTGCTGTTGTGGGACCGCGAAGCCAAGGCGGTGGCCGGGGCCTACCGCATCGGCCGGGGAGACGAGATCATGAGCCGCTACGGCAAAAAAGGCTTTTACACCCATAGCCTTTTCAACATGCAGGATGGGCTCGCCCCGGTCCTGGAAAAGGCCATCGAGCTGGGCCGCTCCTGGGTCTTGCCTGAATATCAGCGCAAACGGCTGCCGCTGTTTTTGCTTTGGAAAGGCATCACCGAATTTCTCGCCCGCAACCAGCATTTTCGCTACCTCATGGGCCCGGTGACCATCAGCAACGATTATTCTGCCCTCTCCAAAAGCTTCATCGTGGCCTTTATCCGGAAGTATTACTACGACGACCGCCTCGCCGCCCTCGTCAAACCCCGTAAGCGCTTTCGCCCCAAAGCCAAGCTGATAGAGGTGGAGACCCTGGTGGAGCTGACCGACAATGACCTCAAGCGGGTAGACGAGGTGCTGGCCGACATCGAGCCGGCCCACTTCCGGCTGCCGGTCTTGCTGAAAAAGTACATCAAGCAAAATGCCCGCATTCTGGGCTTCAACATCGACCCGCTCTTCAACGAAGCGCTCGATGGGTTCATGCTGCTGGACCTGAAGGACCTGCCCGAGGCCACCTGGCATACGGTGGCGGGCAAGGTGACGGAAGTGGCAGAAATGGCGGATTAGGGGGGAGTTCGCCTATTGCCTGCTCATGGCAAGGGGAACACCCTGGACCCTGGATTAGGGATACTGAGCTACGGGGCCTTCCAGGGCTGCGTAAATGCGCTGGTTGCGTTTGCGTTCCAGCAGCCAGCTGAGCCAGCTCAGCAGGCGGAGCCAGCCAGGGGGCTGGAGGACCAGCTCGCCAAACTTGGCGGCTTGACGGTCTACCCGCTCGATGAGTAGGTGGTGATCACAACTGGGGCAGGCAGCGGTGTCTCGGGCCAGCTTCCAGGCTACTTGCCGGGCCTGTCGCAAAGCGAACTCTGCCAGGCGTTCGTCAAGGTCGCCGCCAAGGCGGTCTACCGCGCCCCAGAGAGGCGAGAGTTGGTTGATACGCTCCTGCACTTCGTCTACCATTTCTGCCAGTAGCAGGTTGATCTCCATGAAGTCTTCTTCCAGCTCAGCGATGGCATCGCCCGGGCGGTAGGTGCCCGCTGCGATGCCCAGGTCGAGGTTGATGTGGGCATTCATGCCCAAGAACAGGTGCTGCAATACCTGTACCCGCTTGTGCTGGGCCGTGTCAAAAGCTACCTGCCAGGCCTGGGTAGGCTTTTCGCCCTGAGCATACAGAGCTAAAGCTTCGAAGTAGCGGTTGGCGAAGGTTACGTCCAGCCCTTCCATGCGGGGCCCATCGGAAAAACGCCCCATTTCGATCCCTTCTGCAACCCTGATGGTCACTTGCCGGTACAGGCTGGCAAAGTAGCCCAGGGCGCTGTCATGCTGCCGCGCCCAGGCCACGATGCGCCCGAGCTGGTCGATGACTTCTTCGATGGTGGTGGTATGGGGGGTGATGGGGATCAATGTTCAGTTTTCAGTGGACAGTGAACAGTTTACAGTGGACAGTTTTCAGGGTTCTCACGCTGTCAGGGCTCTTCACCAGCCCTGCTTTTGCCCTGACAGCGTTAATGGCTTACCACCAAAGGATCAGGACTTCAAAGCCACCAGTAAGATACGGGTCTTGAGGCCTCAGCGCAAGCGCAGTTGCGCGAGCGGTCTGACTTCGCCGGGCTGCATGCCCGCAAGGGTGTAGGGGCCTTGGCGCCAGCGGATGAGGCGGAGGGTGGGAAACCCCACTTTGGCGGTCATGCGGCGCACCTGCCGGTTTTTGCCTTCGGTGAGGGTGAGGGACAGCCAGCTATCGGGCACCGACTTGCGGAAACGGATGGGCGGTTCGCGGGGCGGTAGGTCGGGGGCTGGGTCCAGGCGGCGGACCTTGGCTGGGCGGGTGCGGTGGTCTTTTTTGCGCACGCGGATGGTCACCCCTTCGCGCAATTGCTGCAAGGCTGCCTCGGTGGGGAGGCCTTCGACCTGTACATAGTACTCCTTTTCTACCGCTTCACTCAAAAACTGCTGCTTGGCCCGGTTGTCATCGGTCAGCAACAGCAGCCCCTCGCTGTCTTCGTCCAGTCGCCCGATGGGATAGACCTCCGGCGGAAAATC
>CAZIVQ010000268.1:4483-6054 GCA_964542415.1 uncultured Bacteroidia bacterium
CGCGATAGGACTTTGTAGGCTTTATTCTGGAATAGCCCTGGATGTTGTCGCCAAGTGGTGGTGTTGGGGACTATGGCGTAGTCGAATGCGTATTGTTGCCCCAGGCGGCGGAGCGTGGCAGGGTCCCACTTTCTCCATGTTTCCTCCAAAGCCTCAGGGTCAGCTCCATAACACGCCAAGATTCGTTCATGCCAGGTCAAAATGGCTGGGTCCTGAAAGGGAAAGGCCTTGAAGTCGACCACGATGGCCCTCCGGCCTGCGATGCGCATCGGGCCAAAATCCGGTGGGGTCAGCCAAAGGGAGCCTGCGGGCGTCTGGGTGCGGGCAAAGTCCATCACCTGCTGCATCGCTTCGGGATAGCTCCACGCATACACTTTCGGGCGAAAGGCCTGCGAGGCGATCAGCTCCAGCGGCTGCGGCAGGCGCCCCGCCAACAGCGTGGCATTGATCCCCGCCCCCAAGATCAAGGCCCCGGCGATGGCCATTCCCCATCTTCTTTTACCCCCCACATATACCCCCACTACCCCTGCGTACAGCCCGACCAATCCCACCGAGGACCAAAGCAGCTGGTCCCCCGCCAGCAGCAAGCCTGCCGTCAGCAGCCCCAAAAGCGCGATGCCCGCCAGGGGGATGCGCCAGCCCGCCGCTTTGCCCATGAGCCCAAGCATGGAAAACGGGGTGAGCATGGACAGCAAGCTCCCCATCGAGCCGGCTACCCCCATGGCTTGGGTCATTCTGCCCAACCCCCCTCCGATCAAAACGAGGCCGATCCACTTCAAGAGGTTGAGCAAACGCCAGGTTTGGGCGGTGATCACCAGGCGATTGGGCACTACCTCTACGCCTAGCCAACCGATGAGACATCCGAGCGCAATGAGGGCCGCGAGGACGGCTACGAAGGGTTGGGCGCGGGCTTGGGCCGGCTGATGCCTGCGCCAGCGTGCCCAGGCCAGGCCCATTGCCCCCCAAAAAGCTCCTCCCTTCAAGAGCTCCCAGCCATTGGCCAAAAAATAGCTCGGCAAATAATGGTGGGGGTGCCGAAACGCCGCCACAACCTGGTAAAAAGCGGCCGCATCAAGCCCTTGCTCCTGCTGGGCGTAGGGGATCAAGGTAGGCAAAGCCGCCGCCGCCAGCACCAACGCGCCCAGGATCGCCTGCCTCCAGGTAGGGCGATGCTGAAGGCCCTGCTGACGCAGCCCGATCCATCCTCCTGCAACCAAGACCAGCGCCCCGGTTTCCAGGCCCAGCAGGACATGCACCCCCGAGGCTAGCCCCGCCCAAAGGCCTGCCCTCATCAGGCGACCTTGGCTGCCTGCCAGCAAGCTCATGCTGATCAAAGGCATGGCCAGAAGGTCAGGGGCCAGGTACTGGGCATAGATGACAGCATTGGAGCCCCAAGCCACCGCTTCGGCACTCATGGCTACGGCAGCGGCCATGAGCCCCGCCCGTTGGTCGCCCCCGTGCCATTGCTTTCCCATCTGAAACGACACCCACGCCAACGATACCTGCGCCAGCAACGTCCAAACAAACAGCGCGGTTTTGAGGCCGAGGAGCTTGCCACTCCCAGCCATCAG
>CAZIVQ010000269.1:0-6048 GCA_964542415.1 uncultured Bacteroidia bacterium
CACGCAAATCTAGGATGCCCCGGCAAGCCGGGGTAGGCACAAAGGCGCTAAGTAAAAACTTGATAGACAGGGGATTGCGTTTCTTTGCCTCAAAAGGAAAAAGGGAGATTGTTTTTCGACTGTTACTTGGTGAAGGATCAAAAAACCTGTTCCATCATTTGCTATTTTCCGATGCCTCCGCGTCATAAAGCCCTCGGATAGGACCCTATCCTTCGGTTTTATTCCTTGATTCCTCGAAAAATAGCTGCCTGATGGTGCGGCTTATTTTCTCTCTTTTCTTAAACCGGGGTGATGTGGCTATTGGCCAGAACTTCTTCGAAGCCCAGGGTATTGCGGAAGCAATTCACCAAGCGAAGCAATACCCGCTCTACGATGGCGTCAGGGCAGGAAGCACCACTGGTGAGCAGGATTCGTACTTTTTCCTTGTTGGGCAAAAAATCAGCGATCAGGTTTTCACTCTGATGGTGAAAATCATAATGCAACAATTCGCTGCAACTGAGGATGTCCCTTTCTGAGGCGATGAAAAAAGTGGGAAGCTGTTGCTCACAAAGTTCTACCAGGTGGGAGGTGTTGGAGCTGTTGCGGCCTCCGATCACGATGGCCAGGTCGGCTGGCTGTTCAAGCAGGCGCTGGGTGGCGTTTTGGTTATTTTTCGTGGCGTAACAGAGGGTGTCCCGGGTGTTTGCCACGTGGTAATCGAGCACTTCTTCTCCATACTTGGCCTGCATGGAACTGCGAAAGTGGTCGGATATCTCGGCCGTTTCGCTGGCGAGCATGGTGGTTTGGTTGACCACGGCCACGCGGTCGAGATGCTGGGTGGGATCAAAGCCCTGGGAATGCTTCCCGGCAAAGTAGGCCTGAAAATCAGAGACTGGCCGCTTTCCCAAGATGATATCGCTCAGAATGTGGGCTTCGTTCATGTCCTTGACCACCACGGTGGGGGCATAGATGCGTGAGTGAGAAAGGGTAGCCAAGGTTTCTTCATGGCGAAATTTTCCGTGAATGATGACCGTATAGCCTTGCTCCCCCAATTCCTGCGCCCGGAACCAAACATTCTCCACAAAGCGACAGGTAGCATTCCACCGCTGGATGTCGACTCCCCGGTTTTGCAGTTCCTGCATGTCTTCCAGGGTAGCCCCAAAAGCAGGGGTGATGACCACATCGTTCGCCTGTATTTCCTGCCAAGGGATAAGTTGTTGCCCTTTGGCTGTTTTGAGAAAGCGAAGGCCCCGGGCCGTCAGGTCCTCGTTCACAAAGGAATTGTGGATCAGCTCTGAGATCATATAGACCCGGCGATCAGGGTAGCGAGATAGGGTGTCGTATGCTACCTCAATGGCATTTTCTACCCCTTTGCAAAATCCAAAGTGCCGGGCAACATGAAAGGCAACCGGGCCAAAATCTAGAGATATAGGAGCCAACCGGTCCCGGGAAGGCCGTTGATCTTTGACTTGCGAAAAAATACTGTTACGGTACAGGGGGGCATATTGCCCGAGGTCATAGCTCTTCTTGAGGTTTCTGGACTGATACTGCCGCATATAGGAGGAAATCGTAAGAGATCCAAGGAAATAATACGACGTTAACCGATCTTGATAGATTCTTGTTTAACTTATAAGGTATTTCGAATGTATTTCTATCGCAGTTGCTTCCTGCCTCAGTAGGGTAGAAAGAATAATTCCCCTTTTTGTTTCACGCCAAGGAGCGAAGTAAAATACTGATAATCAGCTTTTTATGTTTTTTTTAATCAAAATAAAATCAGACTGGTTATTCTCCAACTGTTATTTAGATAGAAGTAATTTTTTGGGCAGAAAGGGTATTGGGCAACAAGAGGTTGAGGCTGGCGGGATGAACCTGGACTTGGATTTCAGCTCCGGCAGCGATGGGCTCGCCGTCGACTTGCGCGTTTCCAGGGGCATCCCGGCGTAGCAACAGCTCCCTAGCCCGGAAGACCTGCACATAGGGAGAGCGATCAAATTTGCCTTTAAACAGCTGGCTCAGGACCTTGGCTGCCTGATGAAAAGGAAACTTTTGTACCACGATCAGGTCAAGCAGCCCGTCGGTGAGGCTGGCCCGGGCAGCCACCCGGGCATCATACCCCCATTGGGTGCCATTGGCAACGGTCAGGCCCAGCACTTCTTCGAAAACATGCCGCTGCCCGTCGATCTCCACCTCATAGGTCTGCCCTTGGTACCTCAACAGTTCCCGGGCCGAATGCCGGGCATAGGGCAGGAAGCCACGCTTTTGGCCCAGCGAAAACTGGTAAGCCACCTCGGCATCCGCGCCAATGCCCGCGACATTGAGAAAAATATGCTCTCCAAACTGCCCGGTGTCGACCTTGATGGCGGTGGCATCAAGGCTCTGACGAATGGCCAAAGGCAGGTCGGTGGCCACACCCAGGTTGCGGGCGTAGCCATTGCCCGAGCCATGGGGAATCACCCCAAAGTTTACCGGAAGATGCATCAGGCGCTGTCCCAGGGCATTGACCGTACCGTCCCCTCCCACCGCATAGATGTGGGTGAAACCTTGCTCAATCGCCGTTTCGAGCATGGCGTCCAACCGCTCGAAGTCCAGGATGCGGACCCCCACCTGCCGCCGGGCTCGCTGGTAAATTTGCTCGATCAGGGCCGCCGTGGCCGCAGGTTGGCGCTTGCGTCCGGAGGTCGGATTTATCAAAAAAAGAGTCGCCATACCTCTAGGGGAAAAAAGGGCCCCGAAAGGCCAGTTGGTTAGGCGGAAGAGGGATAGGTGTACCTTTTGACCGTGTCGACAAAAGATTGAACCGACTCGCGGGGCAAGTCAGGATAGATGCCGTGGCCAAGGTTGGCGACATGTCGCTGCGCCGGAAAGCGATCCAGCATGGCCTGCGTAGCCGTGGCTACTTCTTCGGGCGATGCATAAAGCTGGCAAGGGTCAAGGTTGCCCTGCAAAGCTTTCGAGCCGAGGTGAGGCAACACATGGTCCAAAGGCGTCTGCCAATCCAGCCCGATGATTTCACAATCGAGCTGGAACAGGGGTTCGAGAGAAAAGAATGCCCCCTTGGCAAAAATGATTTTGGGGACGGCCTGGATGGTATCGCAAATCTGTTGCAGGTAGGGAAGGGCAAACGTGCCATAGGTCTCCTGGTTCAGCACCCCCGCCCAGGAATCAAACACTTGTACCAGATGTACCCCGCAAGCAATCTGCTGCTGCAAGTAGTGAATGGTCGCATCAGTAATTAGCTGTAGCAGCTGGTGGGCCAGTTCTGGGGCTTGGTAGAGCATGGCTTTCGCCTGAGAAAAGGTCTTGGAGCCACTTCCTTCCACCATGTAGCAGAAGATGGTCCAAGGAGCGCCTGCAAAGCCGATCAGGGGAACGCGCTGGTCGAGGGTTTTGAGGGTTAGGCGAATGGCCTCGTAGGTAAAGTCGAGGTTGCTTTCTCCCGTAACCGGATGGAGCGTGGCCAGGTCTGAGGCGGAGCGAATGGTCTGCTTGAACCGGGGACCTTCTCCCGAGACCATTTGGTAAGGCAGCCCCAAAGCTTCGGGGACGACTAGGATATCAGAGAAAATGATGGCAGCATCCACCCCGATCAAGTCTACCGGCTGGAGGGTGACTTCGGCCGCTAATTCCGGGTGGGCAATCATCTCCCCAAAGCTGTTTACCTGGGCCCGGACGGCCCGGTATTCAGTGAGGAAGCGCCCGGCTTGGCGCATCAGCCATACGGGAGGGCGGGGAACCGCTTCGCCGCGCGCCACACGCAGAAGGAGGTCATTCTTTAGGGCTTTATCGGAAGACATAAGGTGAAACTAAAGTAGGGGGGCTTTGAAGCAGCTCACTTTGGCTGCTAAGTTACAGCCAAAGTGAGCAACCCACAAAAAAAGCGGGCAACTACCCAAGGTAGCTGCCCACTGTAAAAGGTCTTTGGTCAGGGTGAGGCCTACTCTTCTACACACTCAAACTCTACGCGGCGGTTTACATACTGCAGCGGTTCGAGCTTGGTTCGGTAGGCGTCGGGCAGGTCCTCAATCAACGGAGCGCTTTCACCTTTGGCGTCGATGACAAAGCGGGTCCGGTCGATCTTGTAGGTATTGACGATAAAGTCAACGGCGTTATCAACCCGGCGCTGGGAGAGTTCGCGGTTGTAATCATCGGTGTTACGGACGTCAGCGTGACCAGTGGCGCGTACTTTCACTTCGGGGTTGGCACGCATGACCTGGGCTACATAGTAGAGTTCAGGATAGAAATCGGTCTTGATCTCGGATTTGTCCAGTTCGAAGTGGATCACCGGCAGCAGGCAAGGCACCGTGCTAGGCTGCTCGGGCATCTGAATCGCGACGCCTTTGGAATCGTAGTACATGCCTGGAGGAGAGTTAGGCTCTTTGTCGAAGCAATCGGGTACGCCATCGTCATCGCTGTCTTTGACCCGGCCTTGGCTGTCGGTATCGCAGCCTTTGGGCGAGAAGGGCTCAGCGTCTTCGCTGTCAGGTATGCCATCGCCATCACTGTCGAGGGGCATCCCATTCACGTCCACCATGTAGTCTGGCGGGGTATCGGGGTCTTTGTCGTAGAGGTCAGGTACCCCATCGTTATCGGAGTCTTGCTGCAATTGCTGGACGAGCTGTCGGGCGTCGCGGGAGCTTTTGTAGGTTTCGGTGAGGGGGTTGGTCCACCAGAGGGACTCTTCGCCTTTGCCCAATCGGAAGTGGATCCCGAGGGTGATGTTCTGGTAAACATCGTAGTCGCTGGTGAGGCCACCGCCGCCTTCGGTCCAGCGCTGCCCGTCGATGAGATCATCGTTGGTCCAGGTGAGGCGGTGCTCAAGTTCCAGCTCTATGCGGCGGCTGAGGCGGTACCGCAAGCCATAGGACCCATTGACCATGGGATTAACCTTGTAGCGGTTGTCGCCAAGTTCTACGCCGGTACCTTGGTTGTAGCCTTCACCTTCGGATTCATACACGCCATCAAGGATGCTTTTGAGCTCGTCGATACGCTCACGGCGACCCCCGATGCTGAAGAGGGAGTTGTCGCCGTTGAGGGCGATGCCTTCTGTGGAAGTGAAGTCATAAACATCCCCACCGGCATTGAGTGCATCGACTTTGGTGCTGTAGAAAGAAGCGCCAAGGCCGAGACCTACAAAGAGGTTCCACTTGGCTTGCTCCTTGTAAAAGTTGATGTTGTTCAGGTTGAATATCCCTTGCAGGCCTACGTCACCATAATTGGTGCGGTGGTTTTGGAAAACAGCTGGCCGGGGATTGCCGGTGTAGGCCGCAGCCCAGGGGTTGCCTGCATTGGCGCCTTGGGCATACCCTCTGGTGGTTTGGTAATTGAGGCCGTTCATTTGACCGGCGGCGAGCTGGAGACGAAGTCCAAATACGTGACCAAGGGCCTTGCGGATGTCGATGGCCCCGCCAAAACCTGGCTGGGAACTTACGTCGCCAGCGACAAAGGCGAGACCTCCTTTGATGCCGATCGACCAATTGTTTTTGGGTTCGGGCGGGAAGAGGTAGTCCCCGCTTTTGTACTTGTCAAGTTGTTCTTGGTCCTTTTTGCGGTATTTGCTGGACTCGTCGTCCTGGGCATAGCTGCCGAGGGATACGATCGTGCCAAGGAACATCAGCAAAAGGAGATGTCTAAAGTTTTTCATATACTTCCTTCCGGTTAAATGAGCAGTATTTCTTTAAGCGAAATGAACAAACAGAGAACGTGTGAAGGCTTGGGTTTCACCGATTGAACAAAAATAGAACGATTTCGCAAACAATCAACTTTCTATGCTTTTTCATCAACTTACAGCCAAACTTAGCCATTTGGGAAGAAGAAAAATATAGGATGTTAGCTATTTGGAAATTTAGTATTACTCAACATAAATTCCGAGAAAGGGAATATCCCTTGCCCGGTCAAGTGGGTTGGCTACATGACAGCTT
Source organism: uncultured Bacteroidia bacterium (assembly GCA_964542415.1). Classification (GTDB taxonomy): domain Bacteria; phylum Bacteroidota; class Bacteroidia; order J057; family J057; genus CAZIVQ01. The sequence goes on from CAZIVQ010000269.1 coordinate 5,898, forward strand.
GGAGGGGGAAAATGCGGAGAGCCTCTAAAAGCTCTCGGCCACCTGAGCAGCAACGGTAGTAACAAGCACTTGCCAAAAAAAATCCCACAAAGCGACAGAACGAACGTACTTACACTTGAGCTTCACCTCTCACGGGCACGTTTATTTATGC
>CAZIVQ010000270.1:0-6046 GCA_964542415.1 uncultured Bacteroidia bacterium
GAAAACCGCTATGATGTCGTCTTGGTAGACAACCAAATGCCTAAGATGACGGGGCTGGAAGTCATTCGTCGCCTGGCCCAGTGGGAGCATGCGCCGCCGGTCATCATGATCACCGGGGCTGGCGATGAACAACTGGCCGTGCAGTCGATCAAGGCGGGTGCCCATGACTACCTGGTCAAAGACGAGGGCAACCTCTTCATATTTGCCTTGCCTAACGTAATTCGCAAAGCGATAAAAGCTCATCAGGTGGTCCAGGAGCGGCAGGCCCACGAAAAGGCCAAAGACCAGGTCATCGAAGCATTGCAGGCCTATGCCCAAACGGTCGCCCACGACCTAAAAACCCCGCTCACCACCATCCAGGGGCTGGTCAAATTGATCCAATCCGACGAGTTAGATCCAGAAACCCAAGCCCGGTTTTTGCAGGCTATCGGTCACAAAACCTCCAAAATGGAGCAAATGGTGAGTGGCTTGCTTCAGCTGGCCCACATCCAGCAGGGAGAGGTGGATACCCGTCCAGTGGACATGCAAGCGGTGGTGGATGAAGCCCTGAGCGGCCTCGGAGCCCAGATCAAAGAACAGCAGGCGGTAGTCGAAGTGCTGACCCCCATGCCCCCGGCCCTGGGCCAGCCCGATTGGCTGGAGGAAGTGTGGAGCAACCTCCTCTCCAATGCCCTGAAATACGGAGGTCCCCAGCCGTTGATTCACATCCGAAGCGAAGCGGGAAGGAGAGGCCGTATCCGCTTTTCGGTCTGTGACCACGGACCCGGCTTGCCGCCGCGGACCCAAGACAAGTTTTCCCAACTTTTTCCCCGCCTCGACCGCAATACTGCCGCAGAAGGCCATGGATTGGGCTTGTCGATCGTGCGACGCATCATTGAGCGCCTTGATGGGGAAGTAGGAGCAGAAAACCGAGCGGAGGGAGGGGCAGTGTTTTTCTTCGAATTGCCTGCCGCCCCACAGAAAGCCTCCACCCGGATGCGACCTACCCCGCAAGGCAGCGCCTGGCACAGCCGTCCCCAACCTACGGCAGTAGCCTAAAGGTGCTTTGCTGGCCAAACCCACCGCCCGCTTTTTCCTCAAAAAAGCGGGCGGTGCTGCGTTTAGCCAAGCGCTTCCAGGGCTTTGAGCCGCTGCTGCATCGGAGGGTGGCTGTAGTGAAAAAAGACGTAGAGCGGATGGGGAGAAGGATGCCCGAGGTGGTCGGTGTGCAGCCGCCTCAAAGCCGTGCCGAGGGGGGCAGCTCGATAGGTTTCAGCGGCGTAGCGATCAGCCTCAAACTCATGGCGTCGCGAACGCAGGTTCATCAGCAAGCCCAAAATCGTTGAAATAGGGCTATAGAGCAAGCCGAAGGCCAGCAAGTTGAGGTGAATGGCAGGTTGGCTTCCTCCCAAGGCAGCGGTCAGGGCTGGAGATTCTACAAACCACGACAGCAGGAACAGCATGAGACCGGCCTGCAACACGCCCAGGACGTAGCCCTGAATAACGTGGTGCTTTTTGTAATGCCCCACCTCATGGGCGAGCACGGCCACAAGTTCTTCCTCCTCATTTTGTTCAATGAGGGTATCGAAGAGCACCACTTTCTTGCGGCGGCCCAAGCCCGAAAAGAAGGCATTGGCTTTGGAGGAACGCAGGGAGCCGTCCATGACCAGGATGTGGGTCAGGGGGAAGGAGACTTTTTCGGCGTAGCGTTCAATAGCGGTTCGCAACGAGCCCTCCTCCAGGGGGGTGAGTTTGTTGAACAGGGGCAGGAGCAGCGAGGTGTAAAAAACCTGCACCAGCAACAGAAAGAGGCTAAAAAAGAGCCAAAACCACCACCAGAAGGCCGGCCCAAGGCCATGAATAAGCCAGATGAGCAGGCCAAGGACGGGACCGCCAAGCAAGGCGGCAAGCAGGTAGCTTTTTGCTTTGTCGCTCCAAAAGGTGGCGGGGGTGGTTTGGTTAAAATCAAACCGTGCCTCAATGTGGAAGGTACGGTACCACTGAAAGGGCCAGCTGAGGAGGTCTGAGCCCAGGTAGAGCAGGGCAAAAAACAGCAGGGGCAAGCCCACCGGATGCTCGGTAAACCCCCGCAGCCAGCTATCGAGCAGGCCCAGCGCCCCGCTGCTCAGCACGGCAAAGGTGAGGGCCAAGCTGATCGCCCCCTGCAGCAGGCTGAAGCGGTAATTGGTGCGGTGGTAGGCATAGGCCCGCTCAAATTGGGGCTCGGTCCAGCTGTCTTGCAATTCGGCTGGGATCCCCTGGCGAAAGCGCCGCAGGTTGAGCCATTCGAGCCATTGGTCCCAGAGCCACTCCGCGAGAAGGATGGCCAGGATGAGATAGAGAAGAGAGTCGGAGGACATGAGAGCCAGTTTACAGTTTTCAGTGAACAGTGAACAGTGGACAGTGGACAGTGGACAGTGAACAGTGAACATTCACCCAATCACCCAATCCCCAATTAACAAATCCCCCAATCCCCAATTAACAAATCTACAAATCCCCCAATCACCCAATCACCCCTTCCCCTGCCCTTGCAGGCCGCTCAGGTCGCGGACCACCATGCGGCGGCGGTCGAAGTCGAGCAGGCCGGCTTCGCGAAATTCGTTGAGGATGGTGGTCACGGTTTGCCGGGAGGTGCCGGTAAAGTTGGCGATCTCCTGGTGGGTGAGGTAGTTGCGCAGGCTGACGGCTCCGTCGAGGGCTTTGCGGCCATGGCGCTCGGCTTGTTCGAGCACGTATTCGGCGATGCGGGTGCGGGCATCTTTGAATAGCAGCGACTCCAGCCGTTTCTGGGTGTAGACCACCCGCTGGCCCATGAGCTTGTTCAGGAAAGCCTGAAACCCGCCCACATCTCTCATCAGGCCCACCACTTCATTTTTGCTCAGCACGCACAGCTCGGTAGGCTCTACGGCCTGGGCAAAATCGGTGCGCTTTTCTTCGCCAAAGACCGACATTTCTCCAAAGACCTCGCCCGCACGTAGCACCGCCTTGATCAGTTCATTGCCGTCAGAGGTGTAGCTGCCAATTTTCACCGCCCCCTCGTGGATGAAGTAGACTTTGTCGGCCTGGTCTTCGCTAAAATAGATGAATTCTCCCTTCTTAAACGAACGTTTGGGCTGTTTTTCATAGCGGTCCTCGGCCTGGCTGATGGGACAAAAACATTCGAAGAGGTTGACCTCCTCCAGGTACCAGATGTTGGTGCTATCTATCATGATGAAAAAGAAAAAAAGGAGCTCCCTTCAGGTGCCGACGTTTCCCAGGTAAAGATACAAGCTGATGGCCAAAAAAGCTTACCGGCTCGAACTTTCACGCCGCTTTTCTCCTCAGCAAGCTCCCAAGGTTAGGCCTGCGCGGGGGCTTCTCCCTGATGAAACCGCTTCCACCGCCGGTAAGGGAAGAAATCCATGACCTCGCCGCTGGTCAGGCGCTTTTGCAAGCCCCGCCAAAACTGCGCATCAAACAACTCGGCGTGACGCTCAAAAAAAATCTCCCGGATCTCCTGCCGACCGATGAGAAACCGGCGAAATTCTTCGGGAAAGACATCATTTGGCTCCACCGAAAACCAAGCCCCGCCGCGCATTTCGTCTTCCTCATCTGCCTCAGGCAGGTAGCGAAAGCGGTAATCGGTCAGAAAGCCGATCTCGTCGTAGTCATAAAAGACCACCCGACCGTGACGGGTCACCCCAAAATTCTTCAATAACATGTCTCCGGGAAAGATATTGGCCGAAGCCAACTGCTTGATGGCGTTGCCGTACTCGTCGATGGCTTCGGCGGCCTCATGGGGACTGGCGGTTTCCAGGTAGAGATTCAGCGGGGTCATGCGGCGCTCGGTATAGAGGTGAGAAATGTGTACCTCCGTTTCAGTGACCTGCACCGTGGAGGCCGCCACTTCCAACAACTCCGCCAGCAGCTCGGGCGAAAAGCGGTCCCGGGGAAAGGTGAAGTGCTCAAACTCATGGGTATCGGCCATGCGGCCCACCCGGTCGTAGAGCGATACCAGCTTGTACTTGCTCTTGACCTCCTGCCGGGTCACCGTCTTGACCGGGGGAAAGCGGTCCTTGATGAGCTTGAAGACGATGTTGTAAGAGGGTAGGGTAAACACGCTCATGACCATGCCCCGGATGCCGGGGGCAACCACGAACTGGTCGTCGCTTTTGGCTAAATGGGCCAGAAAATCGCGGTACAGCTCGGTTTTGCCGTGTTTGTTGTAGCCAATGGAATTGTAGAGTTCGCCGGTTTTCTTCAGCGGCATAAGGGTGCGCAGGAAGGCCACCACCTCACTGGGCATGGCGAGGTCGGCCATGAAGTAGGAGCGGGTAAAGCTAAAAACGATGCTGAGGGAATCGCTGTCCAGGAGCAGGGTGTCAACAAAAAGCCCTTCTTCTTCGTGCAGCAAGGCCAGCACAAAGGGGTGATAACCCCTATCGAGGCGGAGTCGGCCCACCAGGTAAGCCCCTTTGTTGCGGTAGAAGACCGGGGTGAGCATTTCCAGGACCCCTCCCCTAGCCTGCCCCTCCAGCAAAGGCGAGAGGCGCGCCTGGATCTCGCTCAGGTCGGCCGCTAGGTCACGAAAGGGTACCTCCAGCTCAAAAGCTTTCAGCATCTGCGCCAGGACAGGCTCCGCTGCCGGCGGCAGGTCATAGCGTCGCATCCTGGGCTCGGCCTGGGGTACCGGCGCATTGGTTTCAGGACAGAGCACGAACATGCAATCCCTGTCCGCCCCGATGCCGGCAAAGGCTTTTCGAAACACGGAGTTGTAAAACGTTTGGGCGAGGTTGCCTAGGTCATCCCCCTGCGTAAGGGCTTCATAAGCGGCTTTGGCGCGCTGCCAAAACTCACCCTCGCCAGCCGGCAACTGCTGCTTGAGTTGAGCGGCGGTCTGGGAAACCTGCGATTTGTAGAGCTGCAGCCGCGCCTGCGAATCGGCTTGCATGCCTTTCCAGTCCCGCGCCTGAAAACGGGCCTTCGCGCCCTGGGTCAAAGCCCGGAAGTCGCGCTGGTAAGCTCGGTAAGCGGCCAGCACCAGCTCTGCTATTTGTTGTGGATGCATGTTGGTTTTTCTGCTTGACGCCAGCGGAAAAAAAGCTGCCATCTTCCCATCTTCCCTTCTTCACTTCTTCACCTCTTCACCTCTTCACCTCTTCACCTCTTCACCTCTTCACCTCTTCACCTCTCCCCTTACTCACCAGCAGCCCATCCTCAATGTGCAGGGTGCGGTCGGTTTTTTGGGCCAATTGCAGGTTGTGGGTAGCGATGAGGAAGGTGACGCCGGTGGTGCGGGCCAAGTCGAAGAGAATGCGGTAAAGTTCTTCGCTGTTTTGCGAATCGAGGTTTCCGGTTGGCTCATCGGCCAGGATGAGGCGAGGCTCATTGATCAGGGCGCGGGCCACGGATACCCGTTGTTGCTCGCCGCCGGAGAGTTGGCCGGGCTTGTGGGTGAGGCGGTCGCCGAGGCCCAGGCGTTTGAGGAGGTCTTCGGCCCGGGGGCGTACCTCCTTGGGTTCTTTACCGGCGATGAAGGCAGGCATGCACACATTTTCTACCGCCGAAAATTCCGGCAGCAGGTGGTGAAATTGGAAGACAAAACCCAGCGACTGGTTGCGAAACTGGGCCTGCTGCCGCTCGCCCATACGGGTGATTTCCTGGCCTTCAAAGTGAATCTCCCCCTCGTCGGCCGCGTCGAGGGTACCCAAGACCTGCAACAAGGTGCTTTTGCCTGCTCCCGAAGCCCCGACCAAGGCTACGATCTCGCCTTTTTCCAGGGCGATATCCAGGCCTTTGAGTACTTGCAACTGGCCGTAAGCCTTGACGATGTGGGTAGCAGTAAGCATGCAGCAAATATACAGCCTTTGGGCAAAAATGCGTGCTTGGCGGATAGTTTTGCCAGCACCGGAGGTTTTAATCCTCTTCCGATCGTCCCTGTCAGGCTTCTGACCAACCCTGACTGCCCCTAAAAAGGCTGCCGGTTATACACAAATTTGAGCAAGACGCACTTCCCGCTTCCCGCAGGTCCTAGGCGGGGTGGGCAGGGTCCCGGGGTACTGTACCGTGGCTTTCCAATCAAAGATCC
>CAZIVQ010000271.1:0-4710 GCA_964542415.1 uncultured Bacteroidia bacterium
GCGCAGAGGAATCAGGACATGAAATAATAATTACAAAAAATACGAAAGATTATAAAGAAAGCGAATTGTCAATTTTGACACCACGAGAATATTTAGTTGAAATTCAAAATGAGTAGAGAAGCCTACCTCAACATTTAAGCATTAAAGCCCAGGACCGCAAGGCGAGTCCCAGTTTATCCCGAGAATCGGGATCCTACGCCGGGCCGGATTTCTGGACCTGCCTTAGGCCCGTACGCAATCCGGCCGCTTATCCACCGCTCGGATAGCAACAGACTCCATCCCTGTAGCCGATCATAAGTAACCCCCCTCCAGGCGGCCAGCAAGGGCGCCTGCCTTCAGCGCGTTTTGCCCCATTTCCCCAAATCTCCGTACCTTGCGGCTTATGAAACTTTGGGACAAAGGCTACGACGTAGCCGAAGCGGTAGAACACTTCACCGTCGGGCGCGACCGCGAACTCGACGCCCGGCTGGCGCCTTGGGACATCCTCGGTAGCCTGGCTCATATCACTATGCTCAAAACCATCGGGCTGCTCACGCCCGACGAGCTGACCGTGCTGCGGGCCGAACTCCTTTCCCTCTACCGCCGGGCTGAGGCTGGGGCCCTCAAGATTGAAGCGGGGGTGGAGGACATCCATTCTCAAGTGGAACTGCTCCTCACCCGTAAACTCGGCGATACCGGCAAGAAGATCCACGCCGGCCGCTCCCGCAACGACCAGGTGCTGCTCGACCTCAAGCTCTACTTCCGTGACGAAATCCGGCAGCTCAGCGAGTTGATCGCGGCGCTCTTTGCCACCCTCCAAGCCCAAAGCGAGCGCTACCGAGAGGTGCTCATCCCCGGTTACACCCACTTTCAGGTAGCCATGCCTTCCAGCTTTGGGCTGTGGTTTGGGGCCTATGCCGAGAGCCTCATCGACGACCTGACCTTTCTCCAGGCTGCCTACCAGGTCGCCGACCAGAACCCGCTCGGCTCGGCCGCCGGCTACGGCTCTTCCTTTCCCCTCGACCGCGAACTGACCACCCGCCTGCTTGGTTTCTCCGACCTGGCCTACAACGTGGTCTACGCCCAGATGGGGCGGGGCAAGACCGAACGGCTCTTCGCCTTCGCCCTCGCTTCCCTCGCCACCACCCTCAACAAGCTCGCCAGCGACGTCTGCCTCTACATGAGCCAGAACTTCGGCTTTCTCACCTTCCCGGCTTCGCTCACCACCGGGTCGAGCATCATGCCGCATAAGAAAAACCCGGACGTCTTCGAGATCATGCGTGCCCGCAGCAACCGCCTCCAGGCCCTGCCCGGGCAGATCGCCTTGATGACCACCAACCTGCCCTCTGGCTACCACCGCGACTTGCAGCTGACCAAGGAGGCCCTCCTCCCGGCCATCGAGGACACCAAGGCCTGCCTGTCGCTGGCCGACTTTATGCTCCAGCAGGTCATTGTCAACGAACACGTGCTGGAAGACCCCCGATACGACTACCTCTTCAGTGTCGAAGCGGTAAACCGCGAGGTGCTCAAGGGCTTGCCTTTCCGGGAAGCCTATCAGAAAATCGGGGCAGAAATCGAAGTCGGCCAGTTCAAGCCGCAGCGGGAGGTACACCACGTGCATGCCGGCAGCATCGGCAACCTGTGCAACGAGGCCATCCGCGGCAAATTTGAGCGGGTGCAGGCCAGCTTCGGCTTTGAGCGGGCGCAAGTGGCTTTGGCGAAGCTCAGTGAGTAAGAGGATAGCCGTAGGCGCGGCCAGATTTTCCTCCTGTAAAGGATCCCCTGAGTGGTAAAGCGGCTCTTTTTCACCACTAAGAGAGTAAGGGCACTAAGTTGCACTAAGGTTAAATCTCTTAGTGCTTCTTAGTGCCCTGAGTGTCTCAGTGGTAAAGCAGCTCTTTTTTCACCACTAAGAGAGTAAGGACACTGAGTTCCACTAAGGTTGGACCTCTTAGTGCTTCTTAGTGCCCTGAGTGCCTTGGTGGTAAAGGAATTTCGGGATTAGCGCAGGCTGGTGGGTCCTCCTGAGGCGGATCTTCGATAATCCGGCCGCGCAGGATGCAGGTTTACCCGCTTGGGGTTGCGTAGGCAGCTCAGGGCGTTACCGCCTTGCGAAAGCGGGGCTCCCAGTAGGGGTCTTCGAGCTGGTCGATGCGCACCCCGGCGCTGCTCGTGGAATGGATAAAGAAGGTCGCGTCGCCTTCTACCTTGGTTACCAAGCCCACATGGTCGATGCGGTTGCCGCCCTTGGCCGCAAAAAAGATCAGGTCGCCCGGAGCGATGCGCTTGCGTTTTATTTCCCGGCCCATTTTGGCCATTTCCCGCGTGGAGCGAGGCAGGGTCCTGTCGATGGATCGAAATGAAGTGTAGACCAGGCCTGAGCAATCCATGCCTTGTCGGCCCATGCCTCCGTAGCGATAGGGGGTGCCGATGAAAGACTCAGCGGTGCGGATCACCTGGAGGGTTTCATCCTTGGGGGCCACCGCCGGCGCTTCCGGGCGATCCGCCGGAAGAGGCGTCGGGCTGGGGGGCGTAGGCCGGCTTTCGGGGCGGTCTTGGGTCGTTTGAGAATCATAGGGAATGTCCTCCAGGTAGCTGTATTGCTGCACCTTTTTCTTGGCAGAACAGCCAGTGAGCAGCCACAGCAGGCTGCCGAAGAAGAGCACCATCGCAGAAAATCGCATGGGGGTAAGGTTGGTCGGGAAGAATGAATATAGCCAGAATGTTAAATTTCGGCAATTGTGGCAAGCCAAGCAAATTTTCCGGGGCGCGTTCCTTACCCCCGTAATTCTACCTCAGGATCCCAGAAAAGATTTTCAAAGTCCACCACTTTGTCCGCCACCACGGCTACCCCTTCGGCAGCGAGCAGGGCTTCCATCGGTTGGTCGGGGGGAAAATGATGCTTGCCGGTGAGCAGCCCCTGCCGGTTGACCACGCGCTGGGCGGGCACACCGGGCTGCCCAAAGCTCTGGTTCAGGGCGTAGCCTACCACCCGGGCGCTGCCTTTGGCTCCGAGGTAGCGCGCAAGGGCCCCGTAGGTGGTCACCCGGCCCCGAGGCACCAGCCGCACCAGGTCGTAGACCGCCTGGTAAAAATCAGCGCGTTGGCGTGAAGGTCCCTTGCTCATGCCAGACTTCTACTTTGTGGATCAACAACAAACACAGCCAGAAAAAGGCCCCCACCTTGTCCACCTCGATCAGCTCATTGAGCAAGCTATACCAGAGGATGATGGCGAAGCTCACGTTGGCCAGCAACAAGATGCGGCGCAGCTCCCGACTTTCGACCCGCAGGTAGAGGCGGCCCGCCTTGACAAACATGTAGAGGCAAAGCCCCAGAAAGAGCAGGCCGCCGATCCAGCCCTGCTCGGCGAAGGTAAGCAGGAAATAGTTGTGGGTGGTGGACTGCTCGGGGTTGTCGCTGACGTAGGTGCGGAAAGCCGCATCGGCGTAGCGCTTGTAAACCTGGTTGAAAGTCGAGGGACCCGAGCCTACGATGGGCAGGTCGGCGATCATGTTTTTGGCCGCCACCCAGCGGTAGAAGCGTTCCATGCTGGAGATTTCCTGTCCTTCGAGGGTGGCCGAGAGGTGGCCTTGGAGGTCGCCTTCGTGCCAGATCACCTTTTTGTAGTTGGGAGCAAATTGGTAGTAGCGATTCTCCTGCAACAAATAGAACAAGCCCACCACCAGCACCACCAGCCCCGCCAGCACAGCCTTGTCGAGCAGGCGGCGCTTCATGGCAAAATCGACCAGCGGCATAAGGGCCAGGGCCAGCCAGGCCCCGCGCTTGTAGGTAAGGATGGCGGCCACCACCAGCAGGCCCATTCCCAGGACGATGGCCCACCATTGCAGGCTTTTGGGTGGGTACCAATCCTTGACGTACCAGCACCAGGGAATAAACAGGGTAAGGGTGGCCGAATAGACCACACCGTTGGCGAAAAGCGGGTAGGCGATGCCATTGGCACTTTCGAAAGAAAAGCCCTCTGTGGCGTGCCGCAGGATGATGCCCATTACCACCAGCACCATGGGCACGAAGAAAGCCCAGAAAATCTGCCGCACATCCTCGGGCCTTCGGATCAGCCGCTCCGCCAGGTAGACCAGCGGCAGCACGTACCAAAGTTTGGCCAGCAGAAACTTAAAGGAGCGGTCGGGAAAGGCGGAGGTAATGGAGGTCAGCAAGGTCCAGAACAGCAGCAGAAAGACCAGCCAGTGGAAGGGGTAAATCTTTGCCTGCTTGGAGAAAAGCCGCCCGGCCGCGGCTTCGAAGAGAAAAATACCGGTAAAAAGCAGCATCAGCGGCTCGGTGGGCAGGTCCACCGCCAGGCTGCTACCCAATTCCAGGTGCAGCGACCAGGGAATGCTGAAGATCAGCAACAAAAACAACGGCCGGTAGTCATAGATCACCTGCAACAGCCCCACGGCCAGCACTGGCAAGGCCAGTAGGGCCCAGATTTGCAAGCGCAACGCCGCGGCCAATGCCCCCACCGTCACCAACGCCAGCGCCCCCAGCAGCAACTGTCGCCAGCGCTGCATCGATATCCGGGTGAGCCAGTCGGTGTTGAGCAAGAGGTTGAGATTTTTAGACGGATAGATGTTTAGATGGGGAGAGGTTGAGACGGGGAGAAGGAGATTGGGAGATTTGGTGAATGGCAAGGCCGAATTTCCCTACACCTTACACCTTACACCCTACACCCCTTTCCTCTCCTCCGTAACCCGCTCGATCAGCAAGGCCCCC
>CAZIVQ010000271.1:4810-6040 GCA_964542415.1 uncultured Bacteroidia bacterium
TACACCCTACACCCCTTTCCTCTCCTCCGTAACCCGCTCGATCAGCAAGGCCCCCAAGATGCTCACCAGGGCTGTGACCAGCACTGATGCCAGCAGGATCACCCAGCGCACGGGCCGGGCTTTGCGGTCGGAGGGGTAGGCTTGGTCTGGGACCATGATGGTGGTATAATCCTGGGCGTTCATCAGGTTGATGGCTTCCATCTTATTTTCCAGGGACTCCAGGTCCTCAGCCAGGGTTTCGGTGATGGCTTCCAGGGCGATGACCTGGTCGATGCCCTCGCGAAAGTCGGCGAGGTTGAGGGTGGTGCCGCCGTAGCCCCGCACCAGGGCGTTGACCTTGGCTTGTACCACCTCCATGTTGGCCTGGGCTTCTTTGACCTGGGGACTGTTGGCCCCGGCCAGGTTTTCCGTGCGCTTGACCATGGCTTTGGCCGTAGCCAGCTGGCCCTCGGCCCGCATCACCTGCTCAACCATGATCTCGGTCTGCATGTTGGGGTCGAAGATGTTGTACTGCCGCCGCACGTTTCGCAAGCTGTCAGTATAGCGCTCAAGCTGGGCTTTGCGTTGGGCATAGCCGCTCTGGTAGACCTTGAGGATGGAGGCCTTGTTGGTGCGCAGCATGCGCCGGTTCAGCTCGTCGGTCTTGGCGATGATGAGGTTCACAATGGCGGCCGCCCGCTCGGGGTCGATGTCATGGGCTTCGATTTCCAAGCCATTGCCTGCCGTGCGGATGGTCTTTACGTAGTAGCGATAGGTCTCCTGCACTTCGTACTTGGGCGACGGATCGTTTTCGCGGTCCACCCCATAAACTTTCCAGAGGTTGAGCGAGTCGATCACAAACAGGGTTACCTGCTCCGAATTGGCAACGCGGTCGAGTTTTTCCACCTCTTTGGAGTCCCCATAGAGAAAAATGGTCGGCTCGTCATTGAAGAGGTTGGCGATGTCGTAGCGCTCAGGGTTGGTGGGAAAAATAATCGCCGAGGCCCGATATTCTGGCTTGTAAATAAAAGGCGCGGTGAACAAAATCGCCAGCAGGGCTGCCAAGGCCGTCAAGCCCCCGATGTACCAGAGGTATTTGCGGGTTATCTCCACGACATGCTGGAGCGAAAAACTTTGTGCTTGCGCGGTTTCAGCCATAGGGTGAGAAATTTGCGCAAAGGTAGAAAAAATGCGCATATCCCGGAGGAGGGAGAAATATTTCCCTCCAAGCCACGGGAAGCTTCCTGGCGG
>CAZIVQ010000272.1:0-1523 GCA_964542415.1 uncultured Bacteroidia bacterium
CCCCTCCGCGTCCTTCGCGCCACCTCCGCGCTCTCGGCGTTAAAAACATAGCATTCCAAAACCCAAAACTCAAAACCCCAAACCCCCATGACCCAATACCACTGGGGCATTCTCGGCACCGGCCACATTGCCCACAAATTTGCCGATGGCCTGCGGCAGCTAGAGCAGGCCAAGTTGTACGCCGTCGGTTCACGACGGCAGGAAACGGCGACGGCCTTTGCCGAAGAATTTGGCTTCGCCAAGGCCTACCCCAGCTACGAAGCCCTGCTGGCCGATCCCGCGGTCGACATCGTCTACGTCTCTTCGCCTCATCCCTGGCACCACGCCCACACCCTCGCCTGCCTGGAAGCCGGCAAAGCCGTGCTTTGCGAGAAGCCCCTGGCCCTCAATGCCGCCCAGGCCACCGAGATGCGCGATGCCGCCCGGCAGCACGGCTGCTTCCTCATGGAGGCCATGTGGACGCGCTTTTTGCCCGCCTGGCAGCAGGTACAAGCCTGGCTGGAAGAAGGCCGCATCGGCGAACTGCGGCTGCTCACCGCTGATTTTTCCTTCCGCTCCGACCTCACCCAGACCGCCGACCGCAAGTTTGACCCCGCCCTGGGCGGGGGGGCCCTGCTCGACATCGGCATCTACCCGCTGTACCTGGCCTGCTGGCTCTTCGGAGCCCAGCCCCAAGAGATGCAAAGCCAGGCCCACCTCTCGGCCCAGGGCATCGACCTCCAGTCATCCTACCTGTTGCACTACGCTGGCGGGCGGCTCGCCTCGCTCACGGCCAGCTTCGAAGTCAACGGCAGCAAAACCGCCCTGATCCACGGCCACCAAGGCGAAATCCGCGTGCCCCTCTTCTGGCGCGGCGACGAGGCCATCCTCTCCGTAGCCGACGAAAAACCCCTTCACGTCCACGCCCCCTACCCCAGCAGCGGCCTCCAGTTTCAAGCCCAGCACCTCATGGAATGCCTCGATGAAGGCCGCCTCGAAAGCCCCGTCATGCCCCTCGACGAAAGCGTCGCCATTCACCAGCTCATGGACCAAATGCGCGCAAGCTGGGGCATGCAGTACCCGGGGGAGAAGGAGTGAAGAAGGAAAAGAGCATCGGTCCAGCACTGCTTCGGAGAAATTAGAAAATGTAGGTCTCAATCCCCGCATCCTACCCGGGCGGCTTTCGTCTAATTCTCCCAACCCCAACCAATCCACCGATGAAAAAGCCCTACATCCCCATCGACTGCGGCTTCTATGACCGCCTGGAAATCGCCGCTATGCGCCGCAAGCCGGTACAATTGCTCATCCAGACCAGCGAGGGACCCCAGCGGTTGGAAAGCCGGATCGTGGACCTGCAAGCTCGGCAGGGAGAAGAGTTTATGTATTTGGAGAATGGACAGGTCATCCGCCTGGACCGGCTGATTTCGATGGATGGGCTGGAGGTGGGACGAAGCGATGAAACGACGAGCGACATGCGACATGCGACGAAGCGACGAGCGATGAGCGACAGTTCGTAAAGCGCTTCAGGCCTTTCCTCCCAAAAC
>CAZIVQ010000272.1:1623-6027 GCA_964542415.1 uncultured Bacteroidia bacterium
GCGACGAGCGATGAGCGACAGTTCGTAAAGCGCTTCAGGCCTTTCCTCCCAAAACACAAAACTCAAAACCCAAGACTCAAAACCCAAAACCCAAAACCCAAAACTCAAAACCCTCCCCTCCTCACCCACATTCTGCCCAAACCCACCAACAGCAGCAGCCCTAGCCCGATCGCCAGCCAATACGGCCAAGCCGCGGCTGATTGGGCTTCGGGCGGGTCGCCGACCAACACGAAGGCGCCCCAAAAGCGGGGATGGGCCTGGTCGTAGGTGCGGACGTAGTCGAGGCGGGCTTGCCGCAGGGCTTCGGCCGGGGGCAGGTCCTCGCGGTAGCGAGCGAAGAAATCCTGCATGATTTGCTGGGTGGCGGCATCGTCGGCTTGCCAGAGGCTCATGAGGACGGCGGGACAACCCGCGTAGACAAAGGCCCGGGCCAGGCTCATGATGCCTTCCCCGGCTTGTTCTGCTCCCACCCCGGTCTGGCAGGCACTGAGCACCGCCAAACGCGCGTGCAGGTCTAGGTTGAAGATTTCGTAGGCAAACAGGAAGCCATCTTCGCCCTCGCTGCTGTCCTGGGCGAAGGCCAGCCCGGCGTAGAGCGGATCCTGGGAGTTGGGCACGGCGTGCATGGCAAGGTGGAGCAGGTCGTGTTGGCCAGCCAGCTGCTTGAAGGCGGCTTCGGTAGCCGCCGGCCCCAGAAAAGCCTTGCCCCCCAAGAGGCGGGCCGCCCCGTCGACCTCGGGCAGGTTGTGGCGCAGGGGGCGCAGGCTGAGGCTGCGAAGGGCTCGCAAATCAGGGGTCGACCGCAACGCCAAGGGGGGGCCCCCACCGGCATAGTCCGGGGCGAAACCCAGGTAGGCTTGGCGCGGCCCTGTGGCCTGCTGCGGCTGGGGCAGCAGCAAGTCGGCGGCGTAGGCGTAGCGGATCTGGTAGTCCCGGAGCAGGTAGGGCAAGCGGCCATAACTCAGCGGGGCGTCCGCCGCCACCGGCTCGGTGAGCAGCAACTCAAACGGCAGGTAAGCCAGCGCCCCGTCGGGAATCATCACCAGCTTGTCCGTACCGGGAAACTGAGCCAAGGCCTCCGCCAGCAAGTGTTCATACACCTCCGAAGCCAGGCAGGAGAAGCGCCGGAAGCTGGCCTGGGCATCGCTCAGGTCTTCTTCTGCCAGGTGATGCACCAGCGCATGAACCGAGGCCGCCGCCACGCTGTCCCAAGGCCAGAATTGGTGGTAGACCTGCTCTTGGCTCAAGGCCAGCAGGTAAAGCGAGCTATCCCCCCAAAAAAATTGCAGGAGCAATTCGCCCGGCTGCAAGCCCTTTTGCTGCACCTGCCTGAGATCTGGGGCGCGGGTATCGTATTTCAGGCGAAAATAGGCCGGGTAGGCTTCGGCCAGCTCTTGCTGCAAGCTGCGGTAGCCTTCGCGCCGGTCAAATAGCTCGGCTTCCAGGGCCGCTACTTTTTTGGCATCGGCCTCGGGGCCTTTGAGGCGCTCGTTATGCAGGCGCTCCTCGGTGTAGCCCACCTGGGTACTTTGGTCGCGAAGCTGGTCACGCAAGGCGGGAGGCAAGTCGGCTTCCACCACGGCCCGGGACTGCTGCATGTTTTTGCGCAGGTGGGCGGCTTGACTGAGGGCAGCGAGTTCGAACAGGCGCTGCTGGTGCTGGGCTTCGCCGGTGCGGGCATGGAGCAAGTGGTAGACGGCCATGGCCCCTTCGTAGAGTTCGAGGCTCTCGGCGGTGAGGGTCTGCCGGGAGCTTTGGGCGCGCTGCTGCATGCGGGCGATTACCTGCTGGGCCAGCTCATAGGTGCTGCGTGAGGCCTGCAAATAGGCCATGCTGTCGGTTTGCTGGTAGGCCCGCAGCAGGTCGTGGCCTTTGGTGAGCAGCAGGCGCAGGGGGTCTTGGTGGGGAAAAAATTGGGCCAGGGCGGGCTGGGCCGCCGGAGGACGAGTGGCCAGGGCCGGATCGGCGGCCATGGTGGCCAAGGCTTGCTGGTGGTAGCGGGCGGCGAGGGCAGGCTGACCGCGCTCGGCAGCGACCTGGCCCAAAGCCGAGAGCAACTTGGAGAGGTGCGGGCTGTTGACCTCCTGGGCCAGGGGCAGGGCCGTTTTCAGGGTACGGTGGGCTTGTTCCCAGGCCCCAGCTGCCTTGTGGACCCCGGCCAGGTTGATCAGGGTGCCTACCTGTGCGGCACTGTCGCCGGTAGCTTCGTACATCGCCAAGATCTTCTCCAGGTGCCAGACCGCAGAGTCGGTTTGGCCCATGGATTTGAAGAATAGCCCCAGGGCATTGTGGACAAGAGACACCCGACTGTGTTGGGGCGGAAAGTGAGCAGTAAAAATCGACCTGGCCCGCCGCAGGTGGTACAAGGCCGAATCTGGCTGGGCCATCATGGCGGTGCTGCGCCCAAGGGTAAGATGATAAAGGCCGGTGGTGGAATGGTCGGGTCCGACCGCTTGGAAACAAATGTTGAGGGCCTTGCGCTGGTATGCTAGGGCCAATTCTTGGTCGCCTAGCTTTTCGTACACCTGGCCCGCTTGGTCATAGGCCACGGCGAGGTTGACTTCGTCTTCTTGCAGGGTTTCTTGCCAGATACGGAGGGACTTTTCGGTGTAGGTTAGCTGCCGGGCAAAATCGCCCCAACGGCTGGCGATAAAGGCCAGCTGGTTGTAGACCAGACCAATATACTTGTGGGTTTCGCCGGTTTCAGGCAAATACCAATCTCTGGCCTGATGAAAAACCTCCCAGGCGCTGTCGAGCTGGTCCAAGCCCAGGTAGAGGTAGCCCAGGTCGCTGTAGCTATCGCCCCGGCGCAGGTAAAGTGTATCGGGCGGAAAGGTGGCGAGCAGGTCCAGGTTGGCTTTTTCGAAGGCCAGAGCCTGTTTCCAGGCTTTCTCACTGCCAAATTGAAAGGCAGCCTGTTGGTAGAGGTTGGCTTGGGCCGATCGGGTGTAGGCCGGGTCAGAATGGCGGCCGTAGGCGACCAAGGCCCAGTCAAGCGCCTGACGCGCGGCTTCCAGGTCTCCGTCCTGGGCGTAAGTAGCCATGCAGTCGGTATGAAAATTTCCCTGGAGCGAATCGGCGATGGCTTCGCGATGGGCTTGCAAAAATTCCTGACTTTCTGCGATCACCGCCCGGGCCTGATCAAATTCTCCCAGGTAGTAATGGCATTGCAGCAGGTCGTGGCTAGCAACGAAAGCTTGCTGCCAGGTGCCGGCTTGGGCATAGTTCTCATGGGCTGCCCTGAGCGCTACCGCGGCCATGGGGAGGTTGCCTGCGGCAATGGCCTTCTCCGCCCTCAGGTAGGCCGCGTGGGCCGCGGCCGTATCGGGCGATTGGCTCCACAGGCTCAGGGGCCCGAGGCAGCAAAGCAGGAACCAACATGCGAATGGATTTCTCATGAAACAACAGCGACTCACCAGGCGTGTAAGCTAATTTTTTAGGACAAAAAGGACATTGTGGCTAATTTCATTTGCAAATCTATTGACTTTCTTGATTTCTCATCCGTTTTTTTCTGCTACCTTTGCAAGTAGACCGGCACAAACGCAGCAGGCCCTTTCATAGACAAACAAAGCGGGAAAAGGGTTGTTGGCTAACGGGCCAGCTTGTCTGGCAGCAGCACGATCCCCTTTTCCTTTGCCGGACCTCATTCTTGTATAACGTACCGATGCGGGTCATATGCTAAAGCAGCTGTACATTCGAAATTATGCCCTCTTTGCGGAAACACAAGTGACATTTCCCGCAGGACTCAACATCCTCACCGGTGAAACCGGCGCGGGTAAGTCCCTGCTGGTAGGTGCGCTGGGGTTGATCCAGGGCAGAAGGGTAGACAATTCGGTGATTTTCATCGAAGAAGATAAATGCATTGTCGAAGCGCATTTTGCCCAACTCGCCCCGGTGATTCAGCAGCAACTGGCGTCCATCGAGGACTTCGACCTGGAAGATCCGCTGATCATCCGCCGCGAAATCCGGCCTAACGGCAAATCCCGGGCCTTCATCAACGATACGCCAGTCACCCTGGATGTACTGCGGCAAGTGAGCAGCCTGCTCTTCGACCTGCACAGCCAACACGAAAACCAGAGCCTCCTCTCCCACGAACGGCAGCTCGAGCTGCTGGATGCTTTTGCCGGGACGGCTGCTCAAGCCACTGCTTTTGGCGAACAGCTCAAGGCTGCCGACAGTTTGCTGCGAGAAATTCGCGGCCTCGAAAAACGCGAGCAATCCGCCAAACAGCAGCTCGATTACCTGCGCCATCAGCTCGAAGAGCTGGAAGCGGCGGGCCTCAAGGTCGATGAAGAACAGGAGCTGGAGGATGAATTGCACCTGTTGCAACATGTAGAAGAATTTCGCGAAGCCCTGGGCGCGGCCACGGAGGTCCTCTACGACCAGGGTCGGTAGTACAGTCAT
>CAZIVQ010000273.1:0-6016 GCA_964542415.1 uncultured Bacteroidia bacterium
TCATAGGTAATTTTTTTTCAATATATTCCATTTTTTGGAGATGCTTTTGCCCTGCCTCCCCCTCCTACTCATCCGCTAGCTGCGGGCCTGCATCTTGCTTGAGGAAGGCCGAGATGCGCCGGGCGACGTTGTAACGGGTGTCGAGCCAGAAGAGGTTGAAGTCGCCGATGTGGTAATTTTTCATGCCCATGATGGGCAGGGGCTTGCTCACCCAAAGGATGCCCTCGTGCGCCTGGGCCGTGAGGGCCTGGGGACGGATTTTGTCATATTTGCGGGCGATGAAGCCATCGTGTTCGCTTTGGGGGCTAGGGGCGCCATCGGTGCGCCAGGTGACCGGATTGACCACGACCGCGTCGCGGTAGTGGGTGTCAAGGTTTGGGGGAATGATGCCTTCCTGCCAGGCACACCAGCTGATCACACAGCCGGTTTGGTCCGGGCTTTGGCAGACGGGCACTTGGGCGAAGGTATCAGCTGGAAAGGGCCAGCCCGGCAGGTAGGCGACCACCAACTGATCCTGCATGGGCTTGCCGTCGAAAAACTCCCGCAGCAGCCGGATGCCGTGGGCCGCGCCTTGGCTGTGCGCGGCAATCACCATGGGCCGTCCCTCGTTAGCGTGGGCCAGGTAGTGCTCGAAGGCTTGCTTCACGTCCCGGTAAGCGAGTTCCAGGGCTTGGAATTCTGACTTTTTGTCAGCAGAAAAAAAGCCGCTCATGGTCATCTGCCGGTAGCGCGGGGCATAGACCCGACAGCTGCCGTTGAAGATGCTGGCCTGGTTTTTTACCGCCCACTCATCGGTGCGGGTGTTCAGCTCCGCATCGTCCAGGGCAGCGTTCCACTGGGTCTGGCTGTGGAAGGTGGTCGGATGGATAAAAAAGACATCGGCCAAGGGCTCCGTCTGCGCTTCCGTTGGCAGGTCAGCCGGTCGATCGTCGGCCGGGTCGGCTTTGTCCGGGTGACTAGACCAATGCTCAAGGCGCTGGTAGTCAGGGGGAGCGGGGACCGCGAGCTGCCCATAGCTGGCTTCGGGTGGAAGGTGGCGGTGGCAGCCCAGGGAAAAAAGCAGGCTAAAAGCAAGGAGGGACAACAAAAAGCGGGTCATGCCGACAAGGAATGAAGCAGTGGAAAGAAAGGGGGATCAGTCATTCTTGCAAACGCACCCCTCCGAACATGGTTGGCTCGATCAACCCAGAAAACGGCCTTCTTTTCACTTCGAAAAAAACTCTAGGTCCTCGCCCCGCGCCCGGGCTTCTTTGACCATTTGCTGGTATTCGGCGGGCAAGCTGTCGAGGGAAACCATGAACCCATCGACCATAACATGGTTATTCGCAGGGGATTGTTCTTTCATTTGCGGGGTTTGCCAATCCGAATTGAACAGGTAGGCCATGTTTAGCCATTCCCTGATCTGCCGGGCTTTAGCCGAAAGAGTAGATTGCGCACAGCCAAACCATTCGGCCAGGTCTTCTGCTGTAGCCGATGGCTTGCCCGATTGGTAGAACAAGAAATTATTCTGCCCCAGCGCATAGACCACCGCCCCTGCCCAGATGTTTTCACGCCCCCGGAGTAAGGGGCTAGGCTGCAAGCGAGCCAGTTGGGCGATAGCTTTTTTGGCCATTTTGGCATACTCCTTATCCAGTTTTTCCCGGCAAATGCGCGTGGCCAGCTCGGTTATCTTTTCTGTTTTGGCTTTAAGGACTTCTTTTGACATCGCCTGTGGTTGAAAGGTGAATAATGCCTTAATTTGCACAAGATGAACGACCTACCAAAATGGAATTTCTGTTTTTCACCCCGAAGAACACCCGGAGATTTCACGAAGGGCACGGGGGAGTCGACCTGCGGTCGTGTCGCTTATCGCTCAGTCGTTGGTCGCTTGTCGCTTATCGCTCGTCTCATCTCTCATCTCTCTCATGAACTCCACCCCCACTCCTGGCCACGAGGGCCTGTTTGAGGCCGGCCTGCGGCTGTTTGCCGGGCGGGGGATAGATGGGGTGAGCGAGGCCGACCTGCTGCAGGCAGCCAAGGTCTCGCGGGGGCAGCTGGTCTACCACTACGGCAGCAAAGAAGGCCTGCTGGCGGCACTGATGAAGCAATCGCTGGACCTGCAGCGACAGGCCCTGCCCGAGCTTTCGCCTGGGGAGGCACCAGCCGCCTACCTCCAGGCCCAGCTCAAGCGCCTTGCCCGTTCCTGGCAGGGCCAGCCCCTCGCCTGGCAACTCTACCTGCGCCTGCGGCAGTACCCCGCTACCCGCGAATGGCTGGACGTGCGTGGGGAGCAAGCCTGGCACGACCGCTTCCTCGCCGGGCTGGTCACCGCCTACCGGGAGTTAGGCCATCGCGATGCCCGCGAGCGCGCCCAGGCTTTTGACACCTTCTGCCAGGGCCTGCTCTGGCAGTTTTGCCTGGAACCGGCTACCTTTCCGCTCGAAGAGCGGGTGCGCTGGTTCGTCGAGATCCACTGCCAATGACCGGGTTGCCGATTTTTTTGGCTAACTTCTTCCCCCTGCCGTTGTAGGGCCAGTAGCTTTCCCGTCCTACTTTTTTTGCTCCTTCATCCTCCTGCTATGTACCGTTTTCTGTTATTCTGCCTCTGCTGCCTGCCCTTTTCTCTCTCCGCCCAGCTCAGCGCCGATCAGCAGCTACTCATCAGTGCCTTGGATGCATTCCGGGCGGCTCCTGCGAAGGTAGCGACCACCCCAGCGGAAACGCGCGAGCAGCAATTTGCCTATCAAGAGGCCATCACTGCTTTCAAAAGCATTGCGCAACCGAACCTGCTGCAAGCCTTTGAGGATGAAGCTGCCTACCTCGAAGCGCAAGCCCGCCAATATCAGCTGCTATACTTTCTGCGCCAGGATGCCCAATACCTGAACCGGGCGCGTAAAGTGGCCGAAAAGACCTTGGAAGTCTATTGCGAAGCCCAATCCGACGATTGGCTAAAGCGGTACCTGGAAGAAACCTACGGGCTTACAGCCAATCGCCTTTCGGCTCTCAAGCAATGCCTCGCCTGGGAGGAAACCCGTATCGTGGAAGGCTGGATGCTGGAAAGCTGGCAGAATTATTTGCAAGACGGCAGCTATAACTGGCGGGAAATCCTCAGTTACATGGATGGTCGGGTACCGATTTCGAGCGTCATGTCCCATATCTACGCCGTGATCGGGGCGGAGCATTACCTCCAAACCCAGGATTGCCCCCAGGCCTTTGCGCACCTGGTAGCCTTGAGCGAGATGGGCGTGGGGGCCAGTATTGAGGTAGCGGAACTGCACCCGCCGATCACGGTGGAGTTTCAGCCGAAAATAGATGGCCCGGATGAATTGATGTTTTTCCCGGGTGGGCCTATCTTTCCTTATGTTTACTGTGAGAACCTTGGGGTAAGTGGTTGTTCCCCAGACCGTCAGCGGGACTGGCAAGCGGTGCTGGGCCAGCAGGCCTGGACCACAGCCCTCCGGCAATTGGAGCGCCTGTCAGCGGAGCGTTGCGGGCGAAGCCTGCGAGAGAAAGATAAGGAGAGTGAGCTGCTGGTCGGACGGCACCGGTCGAGTCCCATGTTGGTGTCCTCGCCAGTGATTGAGCCGCATTTGCCAGCATTGGACTTTCCCTTGCCAGGCCCTTCGGGGCAGGTAAAATTTCCCACGGCGACCTTTGCCGGGCTCCGTACTTTTGGCCACTTGGGCGCGACTTTAGAAAATGCGTTGCACGCCTCGGGCTACTATGACCTGAGCTACTACGCCGCGCCCGGGGGCTTTGCGTTGGTGACCCGTCTGGAGCAGATCGACGCCGATGGCGACCCGCTGCCTGAACCCGACCGCTGGAAGCTGGCCTTGGCGCCGGCCCGGGATTTTTCGCTTTCCCGCCTGCTGCGGGCGCTCTTTTTTACCGATCCGGGCTATTTTCGGGTGATTTTCTTCCTGGTCACCGACCACAGCCATTTTACCGACGCCAGCGAGGAACTGTCGCGAGAACAGGCAATGTCCATGGTCTCGGAAGGCGCGGGCGACCTGGGCCGCCTGGCCCATGCGCCCATGACCAATCGGCACCGGGTCTACGCCCTGGTCTACGAATTCGAGGTTTTTCCCGAAAACCACGATCCACAGGCTTCCCAATCGAAGCGGCTGCCCGGGCAGGCCCACCTCGATAGGGCCGGGTTGTGGGATCGACTGCGGGAGTAGGGAGAAAAGCGGGGGCATCCCAAGATTTTTTCCTAATTTAGAAGGAGCTTCTGGTGGGTCGCCTTTTGCGGCTGAGACAACGCCAGATGGCTCATGCATGCCTTTATGAGAAACCACCGTTTGCCGTTTCTGATCCTTTCCTTGCTTCTTGTTGTCGCTTGTGCCAATGAGCCCAGCCGCCCGACCGAAGAGCCGACTCATGCTGAGCCGAGCCGGGAAGCGCGCCCTGCGCCCGTGGCCGAGGCGCCTTACGCCCTGCCTAGCCTTGACTTTCCCCTCCCGGCTCCCTCGGCCCGCATTAAGCTACCTGCGACAGCCTTGGCTGGGAGCCGCACCTACGGTCAGCTCTCCGACCGCCTGGAGCACTTGCTCCAAAGCCAAGGCTATTTCGAAATGAGCTATTACCTGGTACCAGGGGGCTTTGCGCTCGTCTCCCGCCTGGAGCAGACCGACAAGACGGGGAAGCCGCTGCCCGATCCTGACCGCTGGGAGGCTGGCATTGCCCCTGACCGAGACTTTTCTCTCAAAGAAGTCCTTCGGGCCTTGTTTTTCACCGACCCCGGCTACTTTCGCATCCTCTTTTTTGTGCTCACCGACGAAACCCAGTTTACCAGCCAGGATTCGACCATGAGCCGGGACGAAGCCGTGGCCATTGCCAGCGGCGGAGCCCTTGACCTGGGGTCCTACCGCGCCCGCCCCTTGCCCGATGTGGCCAAGCTCTACGCCCTGGTCTATGAATTCGAAGTGAACGAAGCCCGCAAGGAAACCCAGTCGTTTCTACTGGTACCGGGCCGCATCCAAGGCCGTACCCACCTCGAGCGAGCAGGCCTATGGCAAGCCTTTTCTGCCCCATGATGATCCCTGTCTCCCATGCCCGCAAGCAGTTGAGCCGCACCTGGCTCATCGGCTTAGCCCCGCTCTTCCTGGTGATGCTGGGACAAAGCCTCACCGGGCTTTACCAGCAGGATGTGGTCTTCGCCTGGCTGTGGTTTCTGGTGTCTTTGCCGCCCCTGCTGCTCATCGTGCTGCTCTACTCCTCGGCGGCCTGGAAGCGCCGTAAGCAGCTGGTGCGCAAAACCTCGGTTCGCCAGCTCAACATTCTCTCTTGGGTGTATCTGGTCCTGGCGATGCTCATTTTGCTCATTCTCCAACCGGTCCTCTCCCTTTATACCCGCACGGCGCCCATTATCACCCTGTTCAACTCGCTCTGGGGGCTGGTCCCTTTTCAGCTGCTGCTGAGCAGCTGGCTCACCCTGCTTTTTTACCGCCGGGAGAGCTTTGAAGGACCCAAGCGAAAGATTCTTTTCCTCGCCGCCAATCCCAAAAACACCGCCCGGGTACGCATCGACGAGGAAATCCGGGACATAGCCGAGGGCCTGCGTATGGCCAAAGAGCGCGACCTCTTCGACCTGGAGCAGCGCTGGGCCGTCACGGCCAGCAGCTTGCAGCAGGCCATGCTCGACGAGCAACCGCAGATCGTACATTTCTCTGGCCACGGCAGTGGCAACCAGGCCGCCGGGGCCGTGCCAGGCGCCCGTGAACTCGCTTTCGAAGCCGATGCCAGCGGCGGCCTCGCCCTCGAAGACGAACAGGGCAACCTCAAGCTGGTCTCCAGCGAGGCCCTTTCCGGGCTTTTTCGCCTGTTCAGAGAAGAGGTAGCATGCGTGCTACTCAATGCTTGCTACTCCCAGGTACAAGCCGAAGCCATTGCGGCCCATGTGCCTTTTGTCATCGGCATGAACCAAGCCGTGGATGACCGCGCCGCCATCGCCTTCTCCGTCGGCTTCTACCGGGCGCTCGGGGCAGGGCAGGAAATTCCCTTCGCCTTTGAACTGGGAAAGGCCGCGATTGAGCTT
>CAZIVQ010000274.1:0-6000 GCA_964542415.1 uncultured Bacteroidia bacterium
ATCCACATCACCGCCCGCTGCCCGATCCGCACCACGCTGGAAATGCTGGGGGGAAAATGGAAGCTTCTGATCATCTTTCAGCTGGCGGAGGCGCCGCTGCGCTTTTCTGCACTCAAACGCCGCCTGCCAGACATCTCAGAGAAGATGCTGGTGCAGGAACTCAAGAGCTTACAGGTGAATGATCTGGTCGACCGCAAAAACTATGGCGAGGTGCCGCCCCGGGTCGAGTATGCGCTGACGGAGCGGGGCCGCCTGGCCTTGCCGGTGATTCGCTCCATGCGGGAATTTGCCCTAGGCTACGTAGAGCAGGAATCCTGCGATGCATAGCCCATGCTCCCTTACCAAAAGGTAAGGCAGGAAAAATGGGCCAAGGACCAAAGGAATGCTACCTTGCTAGACGCAACCTTTTCTCCTATGCCCCGAATTCTCCTCACCGGTGCCTCCGGCCAAGTAGGCCAAGCGGTGCAGCAGCACTTCCCTCCCAACCTGAAGAGGCAGCTGCTGTGTGCTACCCGTAACCGCGAGCCTGCCCCCGGCAAAGTATACTTCGATTTCGCCGATCTGCCCGGCAGCCGCCCCGCCTTGGCCCAGGCCGAGGTCCTTTTTTTGCTGCGGCCGCCTCAGCTGGCTGACGTAGAAGCCTATTTTGCCCCACTCATCAAAGCGGCAGAACAGGAAGGGGTCTCCCAGGTGGTATTCCTCTCCGTCCAGGGAGCCGATCAGCTCTCCATCATCCCCCACGCCAAAATCGAAAAACTGCTGCGCGGGAGCCAGCTAGCTTGGACCTTCGTCCGCCCCAGCTACTTCATGCAAAACCTTAGCAGTACCCTGCGTGACGACATCCGCGAGCGGGACCGCATCTTCCTGCCTGCGGGCCGGGCGCGTTTTCTCTGGATCGACGTCGACGACATCGGCCGGGCCGTGGCCGCCATCCTTGCCAATCCCATGCCCCATGCCGGCCAAGCCTATGACCTGACCGGGGAGGGATTGCATGATTTCGCTACTGTCGCCGACCTGCTGAGCCGTCACCTTGGGCGTGACATTCGCTACCAAAGCCCCAACCTGCTGCATTTCATCTGGCAAAAACGAAAAGAAGGCCACCCTTTCTCCTATATTTTCGTGCTCATCCTGCTCCACTATTTTCCTCGTTTTTCTGCCGAACCGGAAGCGAGCCCGATGGTCGAGCGGTTGACAGGGGGAAAACCCGGGACCCTGGAGGGGTTTATCAAAGCAAACCGAACGGTTTGGGAGAAATGAAAACGGAATGACAGGGCTCTTTTTGCGAAGCAAAAACGAAGCGGCTCTTCGACGTCTCCGAACGTCGAAGCCCATAGTTTTGGAGACTCCGCTCTCCCCGCATCCCGGCAGAGTGGAGTCTGCAAGACAAGGCATAGCCTCTGCCATCACCCCACCTTCTCCCGCATATAATTGATCATCCCGCCTTGCAGCACCACTTCTCGCTGCCGGGGGCTAAGGTGGTAAGTCAGGCGAATTTTCCGGCCGTCGCCCTTGACCGTAGCGATCACGTCCTCGTCGTTTTTGATCGCCTGGCGCAGGCCGGTCATGTGCAGCACCTCCCCTTGCGATAACTTGTCGCAATCTGCCTTGTCGGCAAATTCGAAAGGCAGCATGCCGAAGTTTACCAGGTTTTGCCAGCCGATGCGGGCGTAGGATTTGGCCAGGGTGCATTGCTGCCCCAGGTAGCGCGGGGCCAAAGCCGCATGTTCCCGGCTGGAGCCTTGGGCGTAATTTTCCCCGGCCACCACACAAAATCCGCCTTTTTCGGCCGGATGAGCCTGCGCCCGCTCGAAAAAGTTTTCGTCCAGCACCACGTAGGTGTAGCGGCTGATGGCCGGGATGTTGGAACGGAGGGGCAAGACCTCGGCCCCGGCTTTGAGGATATCGTCCGTGGAGATGTTGTCGCCCATTTTTAGCAGAATGGGCACTTCTAGTTCATCGGCCAGGGGCGGAAAATCAGGCAAGGATTTCACGTTTGGTCCTTTTTTCAGCTCCACGCCATTTTCGCTGGGCGGCTGGAGCATCTGGGTGTTGATTTTCACCGTTTCCGGTTCTTTCCACTGCGGATAGCTGAGGCCCAATTTCTTCTCTAGCTCCCTCGGATCAGTAATTTCACCGGTTAGGGCCGCCGCCGCCGCCGTCTCGGGACTACAGAGATACACCTGATCGTCCAGGGTGCCGGAGCGGCCCTGGAAGTTGCGCGGCATGGTCCGCAGGCTGATGGTGCCGCTGGCCGGGGCCTGCCCCATGCCGATGCAACCCATGCAACCCGACTGGTGGAGGCGGGCCCCCGCGTCGAAAAGCGGATTGAGCGCTCCCATAGCGCTGAGGTTTTGTAGAATCTGCCGGGAGGTGGGGTTGATGTCAAAGGAGGTCGAGGGTGCAATGAAATGGTCTTTTACCATTTCTGACACCACCCAAAAATCCCGCAGGCCGGGGTTGGCTGAGGAGCCGACCACGACCTGGGCCACTGGCTTGCCCGCCACTTCGCGCACGGGATGCACGTTGCCCGGGCTGCTCGGCAAGGCGATCAGCGGCTCCACTTGCGAAAGGTCGATCTGCTCGTAGGCGTCATATTCGCAGCCAGGCTCGGCTTTGAGTTCTACCCAGTCGTTTTCCCGGCCTTGGCTGCGCAGGAAGTCCCGGGTTTGCCTGTCGGAGGGAAAGACCGAGGTGGTCGCTCCCAGTTCGGTGCCCATGTTGGCGATGACGTGGCGGTCCCAGGGGCTGAGGTGGTCAAGGCCCGGACCGTAGTATTCGAGGATGAAGCCGCGGCCGCCTTTGACGTCGTAGCGGCGGAGCATTTCCAGGACCACGTCTTTGGCGCTGACCCAGGGCGGGAGCTTGCCGGTTAGTTCAATGCCCATGATGCGGGGCATTTCTACGTAATAGGGCTCTCCAGCCGAGGCCAGGGCCACATCGAGGCCCCCGGTGCCGATGGCCAGCATGCCGATGCCGCCGCCGGCGGGGGTGTGGCTGTCAGAGCCGAGCAAGGTCTTGCCAGGAACACCGAAGCGCTCCTGATGGACCACATGGCTGATGCCGTTGCCGGAGCGGCTGTACCAGTAGCCGAATTTCTTGGCCGCCAATTGCAAAAAGGCATGGTCGTCCATGTTTTTGAAGTCGGTCTGTAGCAGGTTGTGGTCGATGTACTGCACGGCCACTTCGGCCTGGGTCTTCTCCAGGTCGAGGGCTTCTAATTCTAGCATGATCAGGGTGCCGGTGGCGTCTTGTTGCAAAACATGGTCAATCTTCAGGCCGATTTCGCTGCCGGGTTTCATTTCTCCCGATAACAAATGGCTTTTGATCAGCTGCTGGCTGAGGTTCAGGGCAGGCATAGGATGGTTTTGGTTAACAAATGGATATGTTGGTTTAACGCGCTGGATTTGTTGCCGTTCAGAGAAATCTGGATTGGGGGCGGAAGAAAGTCCTGATCGCCAACCAGGTTTTATTTGCCATATCCCTCTCTAACCGTTATTTTGAAGATTCGAAAAAACCCAGTGTTTATTCTTCAACTTGCAATTTCTTTTTTATGCAAAAATTCTCCCTCCTCCTGCTCGCCTTGGGATTTCTTCTTTCTGCTTGTAAAAAACAGCCACCAGCCGAGGGGGCCGTTGCCCCGGAGAATCCCAACGTGCTCTTCATCCTCGTCGATGACCTGGGCTATACCGACCTCAGCTCCATGGGTAGCGCGTATTATGAGACCCCCCACGTAGACCGAATTGCCCGGCAAGGCATGGTTTTCGAGCAGGGTTACGCCACCTCTCAGGTGTGTAGCCCGGCCCGGGCCAGCCTGATGACGGGGCAGTTTACGGCCCGGCATGACATTACCCAGTGGATTGGTTCGAAGGCGGGTGAAGCCTGGCGCGAATTGGGGCGGCATAACAAACTCTTGCCGCCCGAATACACCCGCAACCTCTCGGCGGAGGTCACCACCCTGCCCGAAGCCCTGCGCGGCGCGGGGTATCGCACTTTTTTTGCCGGTAAATGGCACCTGGGAGAAGAAGGTTCCTGGCCGGAAGACCATGGCTTCGAATTCAATGCCGGGGGCTGGTCCGCCGGCAGTCCCAATGGCGGTTTTTTCGATCCCTTCGAAAACCCCCGCCTGGAAAACCGGCAGCCAGGCGAAAATCGCTCCATGCGCCTCGCCCGCGAAACCGCAGACTTCATTTCCCAGCATTGCGACACCAGCTTCTTCGCCATGCTGTCCTTTTATGCCGTACACGGCCCCATCCAGACCACCCAGGAAAAGTGGCAGCGCTACCGGGCCAAGGCCGAGCAAATGGGCATCGCCGAAACCGGCTTCACCATGGAGCGCCGCCTCCCCGCCCGCCAACATCAGGACAACCCCGTCTACGCGGGCTTGATCGAGCACATGGATGAGGCTGTGGGCCTGGTACTCGATCGGCTCGACTCGTTGGGCCTGGCCGAAAATACCCTCGTGATCTTCACCTCTGACAACGGCGGCGTGGTCTCGGGCGACGCTTTTTCCACCAACCTCGCCCCCCTGCGCGGGGGCAAAGGCTATCAGTGGGAAGGGGGCATCCGCGTGCCTTTCTTTGTGCAGGTGCCTTGGCTGAAGCTTGGCGGCAAGAAAGTTAGCACCCCTGTGACCGGAGCAGACCTCTACCCGACTTTGCTGGACCTGCTGGGTTTACCGGCCCAGCCAGAGGAGCACCTCGATGGCAAGAGCCTGATGCCGGTGCTGACGGGAGGCGACCTGCCCGAGCGCCCGCTCTATTGGCATTATCCTCACTATGGCAACCAAGGCGGTGACCCGGTTTCCATCATTCGCCAAGGCGACTGGAAGCTGATTCATTACTGGGAAGGGGACAACAAAGAGCTGTACAACCTCGCCGAGGACCTGGGGGAGCAAAACGACCTGGCAGCGGAACACCCGGGACGGGTGGCGTCGATGGATGCCAAATTGATGGCTTACCTGGCTGAGGTAGAGGCCCGGCTCCCGGAGCCGGACCCCGCCTACGACGCCCAAGCCGCGGCTGAGCGGCAGCGCCGCATCGTCAACGAGCGGTTGCCCAAACTCGAACAACAACGCCGCGAGATGCTCTCGCCCGACTGGCAGCCCAATCCCGATTGGAGGGGCAGTCAGGTAACGGTGGACTGATCCCGAACCGTAGAGACGCCCGGCAATGCGCCCCGTTTCGCCTGGCTGGTTTTTCCAGCCGGGCGATTTTTTTGCAGGTCAGAAAAATAAAAGTTAAATTGACTTTTAATAAGTAATTCCCGTGTCTATGCCCAGTTACGATCCTCAAGACCGCATGCTCGTCGCAGTAGACTGCATCATTTTTGGCTTCGATGAAAGCGGGCTGAAGCTGTTGCTGGTACAGCGGGATTTCGAACCGGCGCGGGGGCAGTGGTCGCTGATGGGCGGCTTTGTGCAGCAGGGAGAAGGCGTAGACGAAGCCGCCCTTCGGGTGCTGTACCGGCTGACCGGCCTGACCAATGTGTACCTGGAGCAGCTCCACACCTTCGGGCGGGTGGATCGCGACCCGGTCGACCGGGTGATCTCGGTCGCCTACTATGCCCTGATCAACGTCAAAAACTACAGCCCCCAGGAGTTATCCGGGCATAAAGTCGCCTGGTTTCCTGTGGAGGCGGTTCCATCCCTGATTTTTGACCATGCCCACATGGTCGCCAAGGCCCGCGAGCAGCTCAGGCACGACGCCAAACACCATCCCATCGGCTTTGCTTTGCTACCCAAGAAATTTACCATGCCGCAGCTACAACGTCTCTACGAAGCCATCCTCGAAACCGAACTCGACCGGGGCAACTTCAGTCGCCGCATCAAGGCCTTGGGCATTTTGCAGCGCCTCGACGAGAAGGAACGCGGGGGTTCCAAGCGGGGAGCCTGGTACTATGTCTTCGACGAAGCACGCTACCACGCCCTGCGCGAAACCGGCATGACCTTTCAGCTGGGCTAATCAAAGCGGTTGCAAGAAGAAAGGGACTTTGGGTAGGCTG
>CAZIVQ010000275.1:0-5988 GCA_964542415.1 uncultured Bacteroidia bacterium
AGGTGCATGTTCAGCTCCTGGTCGATCAGCCCCAAAAGGGAAGCTACCGGGCGCTCGACCTGCAAGGCCGGGTGCTCGCTCAAGCCAGCCTTGACCTGTCCAGCAGCACCACCCTCGACCTTTCGGTCCAAAACTGGCCGGCCGGTATCTATGTGCTCCAGTTTTCTTCGGAGCGAGGCAACACTTTGACCCAAAAGATTGTTGTTCACTAGGGAATAAAGCTTATGGCTTAATCGAGAAAAATTTTTATTCAGAGCTGTCAGGCCGTCTGTGTGGTAGCAGGCGGCCTCTTTTTTTCTATTTTGGGAGAATGAACCGGTTCATTCCCGGGCTGTGGCTGCTGTTGCTCTGCATGAGCTGCCGCCCCGTACCCAATCTTCCCAGCATGGACACCTACGCCTTTCGCCTCGGCCCTGGGGCCGACCTCAAGCAAGCAATTCAGGCCTTTGCCCGCACCCACGACCTCCAGGCGGGCATCCTGCTCACCTGTGTGGGCAGCCTCACCGAGGTCCACCTGCGCCTCGCCAATGACGAGCAAGGCACCCGCTATCGGGGTCACTTCGAGATCGTCTCCCTGGTCGGTACGCTCACGGCCGAAGGCATGCACCTGCACCTTTGTCTGGCCGACAGCACCGGGGCTGCCTTTGGCGGCCACTTGCTCGACGGCTGTCGCGTCTACACCACCGCCGAAATTGCCCTCGGCGAGCTGCCCGCCTACCGCTTTACCCGCGAGCCCGATCCCCAGACCGGCTACCTGGAGCTGAAAGTGACAGAGCGGGAAGACAAATAATAAGTACGCTCGATATTGACAAAATGCCTCATGGCTTATATACTTTGCCGGGAAAATAGGGAAGGGATCTGTCCTATGGCCTATCTGACCTTATACAGGTCGGACCTTTATAGCTTGATCGCTCCCCCTTGTTTCGGAGGTCGGATTATTTTTCGCCTACCGTCAAAACCAGTTTACCAGCATTGGCATTGGCCTCCATCAGGCGATGGGCTTCGGCGACCTGCTCCCAAGGCAGGACCCGGTCAATGACGGGTTTCAAGGCCCCTGAGACAAAGTGCGATTGGGCCATCTTCCAGAACGCCTGGCTCAAGGCCTCTTTGTAGCGCGGCTCGCGGTTGCGGAGGGTACTGCCCAAGATGTGCAGGCGCTTACGCAGCACGGGCAAGAGGTTTACTCCTTCTGGCTTGCTCCCTCCGAGCAAAGCCAGCATCACCAGGCGGCCATCAAGGGCCAGGCTGTCGAGATTTCGCTGAAAGTAAGGTGCTGCCACGAAGTCGAGAATGACCTCGACGCCTTTGCCGCCGGTTTCTTCGGCGACCACGGCGGCGAAGTCTTCGGCCCGGTAGTCGATGCAGCGTGCCGCCCCCAGCTCCCGGCAAAGAGCATGCTTGCCGGCTGAGGCGGTGACCAGCACCTGCGCGCCTTTGGCGCGAGCCAGCTGAACCGCGGCGGTGCCCACTCCGCTGGCTCCCGCGTGGATGAGCACCGTCTCTCCGCTTTGCAAGTCTGCCAGCCAATCCAACGCTTGAAAGGCGGTGAGAAACACCTCCGGGATCGCCGCCGCCTCGACCAGGTCCAGTTCGGGAGGCAACGGCAGGGCCATTGCTTCGGGCAGCACCGCATATTCAGCATGGCCGCCCCCGCCCAGCAAGCCGCATACCCGCTCGCCTTGCTGCCGCAAACGGCAGTTTTCTCCCAATTCTACAATTTCTCCTGCCACCTCCAGGCCCAGAACCTCACTGTCTCCCGGGGGCACCGGGTACTTGCCGCGCCGCTGCAAGGTATCGGCCCGGTTCACGGCGGTAGCGGCGACCTTCACCAAGACCTCTCCCGGCCCCGGCACAGGCTTGGGGACTTCTCCCAGGTAGAGCACCTCCGGCCCCCCAGGTTCGCGGATACCGACAGCGCGCATCATCATTCGGCTTCAGCGTCAATGTATTTCAGCATCAGGTCGATCTGCTCGTCGCTCAGCATCGGAAACGGCGGCATGACTTGCCTGTTCCACTCCTCGTACAAGGCCACCGCTTTGGGGTCTCCCTCTTGTACCAGTTGCTGCGAATTGCGGATGTAGGCATAGAGCCAATCCATTTCCTCGGCGTACTTCTCGTTGATCCCGGCCATGGCGGGCCCTATGAGCTTGCGGTTGACCTTGTGGCAGGCAGCGCAATACTGCCGGTAGAGCTTCGCGCCCTCGGCCATTTCAGGATCGGCCGGAGCCGCCGACTTAGGCTGGGCTACCGGTTGGTTTTGATGCTGAGCATGGGCATCGTGAGAAGAGGAGGCCCCGCAACCCACGAGGGCCCCCACGAGTCCTGCCAGGACCACCCAATACAAAAGAAGTTTCATGTTGAAAGGCAGTTTGGTGAATGAATGTATTCCTGTTTCAATCTACGAACTTTCTCTCTGGGGCGCAACGCCGATTCTTCTCCCGGCAACCTGTCCAGTCCTGCCTTTTCCACCCAAAAATCCCGCACAAATCGCTATTAATCAGCAATTTATCGAACAGACTGTTTTCCCGCGGCTTCGTCCATTAGGGTGTCATACAGCTGGATGAGGCGCCGGGCTTTCCCCTCCCAGGAGAGAAGGTTGAGGCTGTGGATGCGGGCGGCTTCGGCATCGGCGACCAGTAGTTCAGGCAAAAAAAACCAACGCCGTAGTTGGTCGGCGAGGTTGGCGATGGTTTCGTCATAGGGGCCTGGCTCGACCGCCACGCCGCCCCGTTGTCCGATTAGCTCGGCGGTGCCGGTACTTGCCAGGCACAAGACCGGCAGGCTATAGGCCATGGCTTCGGCCGGGACCATGCTGCTGCCGACGTGAGACGGGTAGACCAGCACCTGTGCCTGCCGGTAAAAGTGCCCCATGCGGCTATGTGGTTGGGCCCCAGCAAACTGCACCACCTGCTGGAGGCCATGGGCACGCACCAGGGCCTCCAAGCGGGGGCGGGCGGGCCCCTCCCCTACCACGGTGAGCCGCAGGCGCGGGTGAAATTGGGCCGATAGCCCGTGGTAAAAACCAGCAAAAGCCCCGATGGCTAAATCAAGGCCCTTTCGCGGCAGCAAGGGGCCCACGCAGAGCAGTTCGAAGCGCGGCCGGAGCTGCGGGGCAGGCAGGTGCATGACCGGTGCCCCGGCTGCCGG
Organism: uncultured Bacteroidia bacterium; assembly: GCA_964542415.1. GTDB lineage: Bacteria > Bacteroidota > Bacteroidia > J057 > J057 > CAZIVQ01. The sequence continues at coordinate 3,148 of CAZIVQ010000275.1, forward strand.
GAGGTAGACGACCCCGCGTGGCTTCACCGGCAGGGCCGCCACCGCCGCCTGGTTGCTGACCAAGGTGACCCGGGCCTCCCGGATGCTGCGGCGCAGCGCCGGGCTGAGCCAGCGGAGCCAGGCCTGCCGCTGGCAGCGCCATTGCTCTGCCAGCCAGGCTTGCCGCCCGTAAACCGGCTCCAGCAAACGCCTCGGTGGCAAAGGGTGTACCCCTACCGGCCCCCAGACCAGCGGCTTGCCTAGCCGCCAGAGCCAGGTGGGGGTCCAGTCGTGCTGGAAATCCAGGTCATGGACCAAATCTACCTCCAGGGATTGGGCCAGCAGAAACTGCGGTACTTGCCGCTGCCAAAGGTAATAGCTGAGCGAGGAGGGAAGTCGCTGCTGCCAGCCAGCGGGCAGGTCAAACGACAGCAGGCGCAGGTTTTGCCAGTAGCGCCCCGGCTTTGATGCCAAAAATGCTTCCACTCCCGCCGCCTGGGCGCTGCGGGTCACCACCACCACCCGGTACCGCCCCACCAACTGCCGGATCAGGCGCCAGGCAGCTCCGGCTACCGAGCCTTCCTCGGGGGCAATGGCGTAAGCCGTGAAAAGAAGCGTTTTCATGGGGAGGGGAAGCAGAGAATAGAGACCCAGAAAGGAGAAAAGGTAACGGATTCCTTCCGAAACCGGATGATGCATTCTCCTCATCCCGGTCCAAACGGGCAATTTTCCCCAACAAAATACACAAGGGAAGCTGAATCCCGAAACTTCTCTGCTTGTGGGGTAAAAACCCACCACCTACAACATGCTGTAGCGTTTGCGCACGATCCATTCTACCCCCAGCAGGGTAAGCATGAGGACCAGCACCCACCAAAATTCGTGAAAGGGGGTCCGCTGTCGCTTGAAGTCGACCACCGGCTTGAGGTTGGGCGCCGCTTTGATCTGGTCGGCGAGGGCGGGCAGGTCTTGGGCAAAGGTAAACTCGCCGCCGGTACGCAGCGCCAATTGCTGCATCAGTTCGTTGTCGGCTTGCAGCTGGAAGTGCTCAATGTTGGAGCGACCGATGGAGAACTGCCCCCGGTCGCCGCCCATGAGCAGGTTGTTTTTGCGGCCTTCTGCTGTGTAGCTGTAGGCCCCTTCGCCCAGGTTGTAGAGTTCGAGAAAATACTGGGCGTTGCCGGTTTCGTTGAGGTAATACTCATTTTCCTTGCCGTCGGGCAGGGTCAGCTTCAGCTCAATGTCTACCCCCGATACAGGGTTGTAGCTGTCGTCATAGACCTGCCCCTTGAAGATGACCGGCTCGCTGCCGGTGAAAAGGGGTTTGGCGGGGCTGACCCGGAACTTGCGTTTGTCATCGGTGACCATTAGCCATTTGATGGTATTGAAAAGCCAGGCGTCGAAGCGCTCGAAATCGTTGCCTTCGAGGAACGCATGGGCGCGCATCCGCCAGAAATTCTCGCCCAGAAAGGTCATGTTCTTGCGGCCCAAGTAGCTCTGCAAGGCGAAGACCGGGTAATCCAAGGGGATGTTTTTGATTTTGGCTTTGGCAAATACCTCGGCGGTCTGTTTGGCCTGCCAGTCTGACTGGTTGCGATAAAGCGGCGGGGCGGCATTGGCCCAGCGAATCCATTCTTCGCCGAAGGTGTAGGTCGAGTGGTTGCGATAGTCGGGGGAAAAATCCGCAATGATTTCTTCGGCCTTCTGGCTGATGGTAGTGGGGGTCAGCGCCATGTAATCAAATAGCGGCTCCATGGTCCGCAGGTCAGTAAACATGCCGTTGAAAAAGATCGCGGGTTTCTTGTTGTCCTTAAATTGGTCCCGCAATTTGGCCACCACCGGCTTATCGAGGCCACTTTGGGGAAAGTTGTGCAGAATGAAGAGGTCGAAGTCTTCGAGGTTGTAGGACAAGGGATCGGTGTACCACACGCCCGGCCGCTTGAGGACGAATTCGGTCAACTCGTAGCGCTCCTCGCGCTTGAAGGCTTCGCGCAAGGCGCCGAGGTCGGGATGGGGCCCTCCGGCAAAGAGGGCAATCTTGACCCGGGTTTCCAGGACATTGACATAGATGGTGCGGACATTGTTGCGGTAGGTGATCTCATTTTCTAGCCGGGACACACTGACGACGTAGCGTTGCAGGCCGGTTTCTTGGGGGGTAATGAGAAAATCAACCACGCCTTGGGCCTGGTTGCGGCTGAGCGACAAGGGCTTGGAGGCCAGCACTTTTTCTCCATCCGAGAGTGAAACGGTGAGCTTGGCCTGCTCAAAGCCCTCACTCTGCACCTTAACCCGCACGGGCATTTCATTTTCCAGGTAAGCAATTTCGTTGAACAGCACCTCCTGCAATTTTACGTCCCGCTGGGCGGTGGTATCGCCGAGCAAGACCGAATAAAGTGGCTGGGCCATGCCTTCGATGGCGTAGAGGGGGTTGACCCCGGCAGTAGGAATGCCGTCGCTCACCAGCACGATGGCCCCCAGGTTTTGGTTTTGGTAGAGGTCTTGTATTTCCTCGATGGCGGCGGCGATGTTGGTCCCTGTTTGGCCGAAGCGCAGGGAATCGGGGTGGACCGGGTCGCGCAAGTCGCTGGCAAACCCATAGGTTTGCACCGCCACTTCGTCCGGATCGAATTTTCCTAAAAACTCCGCCAACAGACCGGGGTAGGTTTCCCGCACAAAAGCGGAGTCTTTCTGCACCACCAGGCTTTCGGATTCATCCTGCAATACCACCACCACCGGCGGAAAGCTGAGTTTTTCCAAGGAGGTGACCAGCGGTTGCAGCAACAACAAGCCGATCAGGGTCAGCACCACGAAGCGAAAAGCGGTCAGAACCCCCCGCGGCACCCGCGGCAGCAGGTCTTTGCTCCC